>CAZYEZ010000018.1:0-20521 GCA_964646775.1 uncultured Chitinophagaceae bacterium
CAGCAAACAATGCCCGATTGAATTTCAACAACCTGGGAGCAATTTTTACGAGCCTGCCCAAAGGGAGCCGGCAGAATAAACCCTGGGTGTCGACCTCTTTTGGTATTGGGTTCAATCGCATTGCCGACTTCAATCGCGATGGGCGATACAAAGGCTATAATGAAACCAGCTCCTACTCGGAGATCTTTGTGATCGACGCCATGAATTATCCCGGTGACCTGGAAAACCTTTCGACCTTGGCCGGGCAAGGCTATCAGACCTATCTTGTAAACGAAGACTCTTTGGGTTTCTATTCTCCGGTGGATTTCACTCAAGGTCTCATTCAAGAAAAAACCATTAAGGAAAGGGGAGGAATTTCAGAACTCCTATTCTCCTTCGGGGGCAATTATCAGGATCGGCTGATGCTTGGCGCCACCATTGGCATCCCGTCCGTCCGCTATAATCGAGAAACCCGTTTCAGAGAAACCGATGCTACGGAAGATCCCAACAATCAATTCCGATTTTTGGAACACCGCAAAGACCTGGATATTAACGGAACAGGTGTTGATCTGAAACTGGGATTGATTTATCGAGTGAACGATATGTTCCGACTCGGCGCAGCCATTCACACCCCTACCTACTATTCCTTATCAGAGATTGAGACGACTTCTCTGGCCTCCAACCTGGACGGTCCGGCCTATACCTTGCAAGCCGGGGTGGACATTCCAGACAATATGTTCGACTATGCAGTAACCACGCCTTGGAGGGCAGTATTAAGTGCATCGATGCTCATGGGACAACATGGATTCATCTCCGCAGATTATGAATACGTGGGTTACGGTAGCGCCCGCTTTCACTATGGATCTTTATACGATGATTACGAAACCGAAATCAATGATGTATTGAAAGCTCGCCTGGGAAGCAGTTCTAACTTCCGGGTCGGGGCTGAGGGACGGCTGGATCAGTTTATGGGTCGACTTGGGTTTGGCTACAATGGCTCCCCTTTTAAAGACGATCAGACTTCCTCTCATCGCCTCCACTACTCAGCGGGAATCGGCTGGCGGTTTTCCAACTGGTTTCTTGATCTGGCCTTTGTTCAAACTCAATGGAATCAATGGGAGCAACCCTATTCGCTCTACTACCCCGTGGATGGATGGATCGATGTGCCGACCGCAGAACTCAACCAGAAGATCAATCAGTTTGTGTTGACGACGGGCTGGAAATTCTAAATCCATTCGGAGCCTTGAAGGATGATAAGGCGCATGGCAGGCCAAACGGCTGGATAGGACCGTAACCGCCTGCCTTGCCCTGGGCTTTTTGGTCTAAAATCTTTGACGCCTACGGGCTACCGCTTGCATTTCCAGGGCCTAATTGTTATATTTGAGGGAGCCGATTCCAGGCTACGGATCCGTTTTTTCACTTTTTAATCCTTCGATCATGCGCAAACCTTTTCTTTTTTTGGTCGCCGTGAGTTTTTTGAGCTTTGCAAGCTGCCAGTCCACGGAAGACCGTACCGATCACCAGGAAGCGACCCATCATCAAGCAGATCTTCAGGAGCCGCTGGAAAAAAACCAGGGGGAAAGGTGGGTGGTTAACGAAGAAATGAAACCCTATGTCGAAAGGGGCGAAACGGCGGTAAAAAACTACATCGATGAGTCAGGTACGGAATACAAGGCCCTTGCTCAACAGCTGAAGGAGGAAAACAATGGGCTGATTGCGGCCTGTACCATGGAAGGGAAAAGCCATGATGAACTCCATAAATGGCTTCACCCCCATATGCAAATGGTCGAAGACCTGGGAAACGCAAAAGATGAAGAAGAGGCCATGAAGCGGGTTCACGAAATTCATTTTTCCTATCAGACCTACCACGAATACTTCCAGTAACCCTGAACAGGCAGCTGTTCCCTTCTCGATCTGAGTGGATATTGGGTAAATATTGGACGAACACCTCGGATCAACCTTAGGTGGAGGCCTAATAAGTTGTAATTTTCCCCCGGAAACTCGTCATAAGCCTATGCGCATGAACAGAATGATTTTACTTTGCCTGATCCTGACCATGGGACTCAGCGCCTGCCATATCCGTGAACGCGAACAAGCGTTGGCGGAAAAAGAAAAAAGCATCATGGCCCGTGAGCGAAACCTTATCCTCAGAGAACAGGAACTCACTCTCCGGGAATATGAGCTCGATCAAATGGAAATGGCCTTGGACAGCACGCGCCAGCAAATTGATTCTACCAATATTTACGACGAAAGCATTGTTGGAAAATGGACGGTTAAAATGCTCTGTCAGGAAACCAGCTGCGAAGGATCGGCCATCGGAGATACCAGAACCGAGCAATGGGAAATCAAATACGGGGAAGATCGCTTGGTCATCGCCAAGGCGTATTCGGGTAGAAAGCTGATCAGAATCTATAACGGCTACCTTCGAACCGGTGGTCTTAAGCTCATTGATGAAAATAATATTCGCGTAGAACTGAAGCGGAGCGGAAAAAACAAGATGGAAGGCATTCGGGAGATTACCCCTCCAGGATGTAAGATCGTCTATGCGCTCACCGCCGATAAAACGTCCTAAGCAAAACCCTTCGCTATGTTCTTACTGTCGTCCATCGACTTTACGCTTCCCTTGAAGAACCCGGTAATTATATTTTCCCTGGTTCTGTTCATCATTCTTTTTGCACCCATTCTTTTCAATAAGATTAAGGTTCCGCATATTATCGGACTCATTATCGCCGGGGTTATCGTTGGCCCTTATGGCCTGAATCTGCTGCGAAGGGATAGCAGCATCGTTCTTTTTGGAACCGTGGGTCTCCTATATATTATGTTCCTTGCCGGACTGGAGATCGACCTGGGAGAGTTCAAGAAAAACACCAAGAAGATATTAGTCTTCGGCTTTACCACTTTCATCTTACCTCTGGGTTTTGGTCTGCTGGCCAGCTATTACATCCTCGGCTATGGATTCATGTCGAGCATTTTACTGGCAAGTATGTTTTCCACCCACACCTTGGTATCCTACCCCATTGCGAGCAAGTACGGCGTAACCCGAAATCGCGCAGTTTCCATGACCGTTGGAGGGACCATGATCACGGATATCCTAGCTCTACTCATTCTGGCAGCCATAGCCGGTATGGCCAAAGGAGAGGTTTCCAGCGGCTTCTGGATACAACTGGGCATATCATCCATTCTCTTTGTATGTATCGTCTTTTTCCTTTTCCCGTTGATTATCCGATGGTTTTTTAAAAATTTCGAGGACAGCGTATCCCAGTATATTTTCGTCCTGGCCATGGTATTTCTGGCGGCATTTCTGGCGGAAGCAGCGGGGATCGAAGCCATCATTGGCGCCTTCTTTGCCGGCCTCGTGCTCAATCGATTCGTGCCTCATTCCTCCCACCTTATGAGTCGCATTGACTTTGTTGGCAATGCCCTGTTTATTCCCTTCTTCCTCATCAGCGTGGGCATGCTGGTCGACGTTACCGTTCTCGTAAAGGGATGGGGCGCCTTGAAAGTAGCGGCAGTCATTATTGTAACCGCCTTAGCGACCAAATACCTGGCGGCCCTCATTACCCAAAAAGCATTTAAGCTCACCGCAGCAGAAGGCCGAATGATCTTTGGACTTAGCACGGCCCATGCCGCAGCGACCCTTGCGATCATTCTGGTTGGCTATAATATAATCATTGGCGAGTCAGCCACCGGGGAGCCCATTCGCCTCCTCAATGAGGACATTCTGAACGGAACCATTCTCCTTATCCTTGTCAGCTGTGCCGTGAGTTCTTTCGTCGTCGAGAAAGCATCCAAAGACTTGGTGCTGGAAGGGGAATCCGATATAAGCCAAGGTGGAGACGCCACGAGCAGGGAAAGGATTCTTCTGGCCCTGGCCTACCCCGACATGGTTAAAGATATCGTGGAGCTTGGGCTTCGATTAAAACCAAAGAAAAGTATTGTACCGGTCTACGGTCTGAACATCATTGACGAAGAGAAACTGACCGAGTCCAGCAAAAAAAGCGGAAAAAAGATTTTGGAATCGGCCATGGCCCATGCCAACGCCTCCGACGACAGCATCATTCCATTAACCCGCTATGATTCAAGTGTAAGCAATGGAATTGTCTATACCATCAAAGAACAGGAAATCACCGATCTGGTTATCGGTCTTCATAAGGGCGAAGACTCGAAAAACATCCTGGGCCCTATCGTAGGAAGTATTGTGCGTAGAAGCTACGATAGCATATTCGTATACAAGCCCGTCCAGCCCATCAACACCTTAAAGCGTATGGTCGTCGTGGCGCCGCCTAAAGCGGAAACAGAAGCCGGGTTCTTGCGTTGGCTGAGCCAAATGATCCGGATCGCTCGGGAGGTAGGCATGTCGATTCATTTTTACGCCGATGTACTCACTCTGCCTTTTATCCAAAACATTTGTGAGCGCCGGGCAGAAACATTGAAAATCCAGTATACCGAATTTTCAGACTGGGAGGACTTCCTGATCCTTAGCCGAGAGATCAAACCCAATGACCTATTTGTTGTCGTGGCCTCTCGCAAAGGGAACAACTCCTATCATGCCCAGCAAAACCGTATTCCAAGCCACTTAAGCCGCTATTTTTCAGAAACCAGCTTCCTGCTCATTTATCCCAAACAGCTCGAGTCAGGAATCAACATGGGTAATATTGAACAGGCGGACACCGCGCTGATGGATACCATCACCGACCAGATTGATGCGATTGGAAAAGCCGGCCGATTTATTCGCAAACTGCTGAAAAAATAAGGAGACCGCTAAAGATTAGGCGCCCCTATTTCCCCAGGTAATTTTCCCAGGGCAGGAAATAAAACACCCTAGGTCTCCGGCATCTGGGAAGCAAGGAAAAAGCGACGAAAAAGCGACGAAAAAGCGACGAAAAAAAGCCGAAAAAGGACCGAAGAAGAGCTGAACAAGAGCCGAAGAAGAGGGGTGTTGGGGTTTTCGTAATTTTGCCCCATCCGCGGTTCCAGGGAATCGGGCGTGGAATCCAGGCCCGGTCCTCAATAAAAAACCAAAACCCAGGGACCTTCCGATCACCGTGCTGAGAAGAAACCATAGAACGAAAGACCAAGATGAAGAATAATAACTTAGAATATAACGAAGAAAGCATCCGCTCGCTTGACTGGAGAGAACATATACGCCTTCGCCCCGGCATGTATATCGGCAAACTCGGAGACGGAAGCAGTATGGATGATGGTATTTATATCCTCGTTAAGGAAATCATGGATAATTCCATCGATGAGTTCACCATGGGAGCCGGCAAAAGAATTGATCTGCATATCAAAAACGGCGAGGTGCGGGTTCGAGACTTCGGACGAGGCATTCCCTTAGGCAAGCTCGTCGACGTGGTCAGCAAAATCAACACCGGAGCTAAATACGATAGCAAGGCCTTTCAGAAATCGGTAGGTCTAAATGGAGTCGGAACCAAGGCGGTTAATGCATTGAGCAGCCGTTTCACCGTGACCTCCATACGGGACGGGAAAGAGAAAACGGCCAGCTTTAGCACCGGTATTCTAGAGAAAGAACATCCAGTCAAAAAAAGCGACGAACCCAACGGCACCATCGTCCATTTCGTTCCCGACGAAACCGTATTCCGCCACTATCGGTTCATCGAAGATTATGTCGAGAATCAGGTCTGGAACTATTGTTATCTGAACGCGGGGTTGCTGATCCATTTTAACGGGCGCAACTATGTATCCCGAAATGGACTACTCGATCTCCTGGCAAGAAAAGTAAACGAAGAAAGCTTGCGGTATCCCATCATCCATCTCAAAGGGGAGGATATCGAATTGGCCATCACCCATACCAGCGACTATGGAGAGGACATATATTCGTTTGTAAACGGTCAGCACACCACCCAGGGGGGTACCCACCAGGCCGCATTCCGGGAAATGTTTGTCAAAGTCATCCGCGATTTCTTTAAAAAGGATTACGAGGCGGGCGACATCCGCCAAAGTATCGCGGCCGCCATTTCCGTACGCGTGCAGGAACCCGTTTTCGAATCCCAGACGAAGACCAAACTGGGGTCGGCTTATGTCTGGGAGTCCGGACCCTCTATGAAATCTTTCGTCCACGACTTCATGGCAAGAGAGCTGGACAATTACCTTCATAAGAATCCAGAAGTGGCCGAGGCCATGAAAAAACGGATTGAACAGAGTGAACGGGAGCGAAAAGAATTATCAGGCATCCGAAAACTTGCCAACGAAAGAGCCAAAAAGGCGAACCTCCATAATCGCAAACTTCGGGATTGCCGAATCCATCTTCATGGAACTCCACCCAGCCGCAACCGGGAGGAATACATGGCCAAACAGCTCGAAAGCACGCTCTTTATTACGGAAGGAGATTCGGCTTCAGGATCGATTACTAAAAGCCGAAACGTAGAAACCCAGGCCGTCTTCAGCTTGAGAGGAAAACCGCTGAACTGTTTTGGACTGAGCAAGAAGATCGTCTACGAAAATGAAGAGTTCAATTTGCTTCAACATGCCTTGAATATCGAAGGCGGTCTCGATGGACTTCGTTACAACAACATCATCATCGCCACGGATGCGGATGTAGACGGCATGCATATACGCCTTCTTCTGATGACTTTCTTTCTTCAGTTTTTTCCCGACTTGGTGAGAAACGGCCACATCTACATCCTGGAAACCCCACTATTTAGGGTGAGAAACAAAAAGGAAACTCGTTATTGTTATAGCGAAGAGGAAAGGAAGAAGGCCATTGCAGAACTAGGCCCCCGCCCGGAAATCACCCGATTTAAAGGCCTTGGAGAAATCTCTCCCCATGAGTTTGCCCAGTTCATTGGAGAAGACATTCGAAAAGAACCCGTCCTACTCAGTCAGGATTCCCAGATCCAAAAACTGCTGGAGTTCTATATGGGAAAAAACACCCCGAAAAGGCAGCAATTTATTATGGAGAACTTAAGAATCGAGACCGATTTAGTAGACGAAACCGTCCTGGCTTAAGTCCGGAAATCCTGAGGTAGAAAAGGTTGAAAAGCTTGGATTTTCAACAAAATAACCTCTATATTAGTAGCTTAAGCTACGACCTATGAAATGGATGACCCCCCTGCTCGTCTTTTTGATCTTTAGCCAGGCAGTTTGGGCGCAAAACCGGGATTTTGAATCCGAAGCCAAACTGGATGAATACGTAAGAGAACTGGGACCCATGGATGGACATACCCTCCAATATATCGTGGACACCCTGACCAAAAGACGGACACTTTCCGAAAGACAAAGGGCCCGCGCCCTATATACCTGGATTGGACAAAATATTGACTACGACTGCCGGGGGGATCGTTCTCCTGGAAGTTATAATGCCTCCGCCTCCCAAACCCTGAATTTGAGGAAAGGGAACCATTTGGGCGTGGCCCATCTCTTTGAAGCCATGGCCAAACTCGCCCGCCTCCATTCGACGGTAATCACCGGTCATTACAAATCAGATCCTCGGCATATACGCAATCTCAACAAATGGACGGAGCACTCCTGGAACGGCGTTCAAATCAACGGAAAATGGTGCTTGGTCGATGCATCCCTGGCATCGGGAACAACGGATAGGAAGTGCCGCTTCTTCACCCGCGACGAGACCCAGGTCTGGTTCTGCCCCGATCCAAAGCTTTTTGTACTCAGCCATTACCCCGACAGGCGAAATCTTCAATATATCGACACGCCCGTCAACAAAGCGGTATTTACCAATGCACCCATCATCGACCGGGGCGCCATGAAGTATGAGATCTATCCGGCCAGTCACATCCGGGATCGGGTCCGGGCCGTCAATGACACCACCACCATGATGAAATTTGTAACCCCTCATCCCGAGAAAATATCGCAGATCATGGTTACGGGAAGGACGCGCCAAAAAGTGGAAGCTCGCTTTGAATTTAAAGGAGACAGCCTGTTTATTCGGGTTCCATTTTTCAGCGAAGGTACCTACCCCTTTAACCTGTATGTCAACGATGAACTGGCCTTCACATACTCGGCAAATGTAAGACCTGCCCGAAAACCCAGAACGCCTTCCCGGCGCTAATTCTGTCCGGCTCCAGGCGTCGAACCCTGAGGGTTCCCAAAGAAGAAAGGATAAGGATTATTTGCCTTCAAGGGTGGCTAAAAGATCCGGAATATTAAGCGCCTGGGTGAACATGGCCAGTTCCCCATTGCGTAGTCTTGGCCAATTCTCCTTAGGGCGATCCCAATATAATTCCACGCCGTTGCCGTCGGGGTCATCCAGATAGATGGCCTCCGAGACTCCATGATCACTGGCTCCCGTCAATGGATAGGAATGGTCTAATAACCGCTTCAGGACCGCTGCCAGCTCGTGCCGCTCGGCATATAAAATGGCCGTATGATAGAGTCCCACGCCTTTTCTTGAGGCCGAAGGCATGCCTTCGGAATGCCAAGTGTTCAAACCGATATGATGGTGATACCCACCGGCAGACAGGAAAGCGGCCTGAGAACCCATGCGTTGCGTGAGTTCAAAACCCAGCAAGTCGCGGTAAAAACCGAGCGCCCGCTCCAGGTCGGCGACTTTAAGGTGGACATGACCAATGCGGGTCGCCGCCGGTGCGCGATAGGATTTGCCATTCATAGAATCATGATTTCAGGTGAACCGAAGATTAGTAATGGATCGACGCTCTTCAGTGAAGATAAGCAAACCCATCGGAGAATTTAATGCGTTGGGTTCTTCCTTTCGAAAGTCCGCATGTACCCGCAATGAAAAAAGAGGAATACCAAAAATCAGCCTGCCTCTGAATAGGTAGCCAACCCTCCCAAACCACCGATTTGAGCTGTATCATGCCTTAGGCGTTCCGACTGGCCTGCTCCCGTTGCCAAGCCCTTCGACCCTCTCCTGGGATCACGTGACGTTCGCTATGATAGGAACTACGAACCAAGGGGCCGCTTTCCACATAATCGAGTCCCATCTCATATCCCTTCTCTCTATAAAAGGCAAACTCATCGGGATGAACGAAACGAAGGACGGGCAGATGGCGAGGTGTCGGCTGAAGGTACTGTCCCAAGGTGAGCACATCCAGGCCATTGGCAACGAGGTCTTCCATGCTTGCCAATACTTCCTCGCGGGTCTCTCCAAGTCCCAGCATAATTCCGCTTTTGGTCCTTAGCCCTGCGTCTTTTAGTCGACGCAACACTTCCAGGCTTCGATGATATTTGGCCTGTATTCGAACCTTGCGCGTCATGCGCTCCACGGTTTCTACATTATGAGAAACCACTTCCGGGGCCACCTCTATGATTCGCTCTAGATTTTCCCATTGTCCTTTAAAATCCGGGATCAGCGTCTCTAATGTCGTATCTGGATTTAGGGCGCGAACCGCCGTGACGGTATTGGCCCAAATCTGAGAACCTCCATCTTTCAGCTCATCCCGGTCCACGGAAGTAATGACCGCATGTTTGACTTTCATCAGATAGATGGCCTCCGCCACACGCTGCGGCTCATCCCAGTCCACCGGTTCCGGTCTTCCGGTTGCCACAGCACAAAAGCCGCATGAACGGGTGCAAATATTACCCAGGATCATAAACGTCGCCGTCCCGGCTCCCCAGCATTCGCCCATATTCGGGCAGTTGCCGCTCTCGCAAATCGTATGCAGCTTATGGGTGTCCACCAGGCTTCGAACGTGCCTGTATCCTTCTCCTGTTGGGAGCCTTACTCGCAACCAATCCGGCTTCTTCAGTCGCTGCGACGAACTCGCCGCTGGGGCGGAACAAGGGGTGGCTGTTATTTTGGGCTGTGGGGTGCTGGATTCCTGCATCATGTTCGCAAATTACAATCATTGCTTCCGTTTGCCAAATTGCAAGGAAGCATAAATGCTGAACGTGTAGGGATGCGCGGTCTGCTCGGCCATGATTTCCAACGGGCGGGTGTAGAGGGCCGCCGATATGCCGGTCTCCATGGCCATCTTGGTCGTCTTGTTCGCCGCAAAGTCAAAATGCAATCCCGTGCGCGCGAAAACCCCCGGCACCAACTCGATTTCCCCCAGACCCTTACTAAATCCGGCCCCACCCACGATCTGGCGCCGGCTCAAAAAGAGTTCAGCCAGGCTGTCATCATAGCGAAGGTCTTCGATCTGACCCTGAGGCATCAATATTTTGAGGTAATAAGGTTTTAACAATGCCATGCTGACACCCCCACCATAAGTCCAATGGATGGACACATGCTTCGGCTCGGGCTTTCCAGCCACCATTTTCCGGTATCCATAGCCCAATTTCACCGCATAGGCATTGTTGATCTTCCCAAATATAAACTGCCGAGGCTTTTCTGCGGATCCGGGCAAAAGATTATTGGACCTTTTGACTTCTTTGGGATGCCGTATTTCCTCCAGCTCGAAAACCATGAACCGCGTATGGTAAAAATAATCCCGATCTCTCTCCTGACTCCTTACCCATCCTTTCTCATAGAAAAGCGACCAGCCGTCGGTTTTCAAGCGCAGACCCAGGCTCCATTCCTTGCGTATTGGTTTCGGGCGCTTTCTCACGACCGGCGCAGGGGTCGGGGTGGGGGCTGCGCCTGCGGTATCCCCAGAGGAAAGGCGCACAGGCTGCTGGGCCCAGCCCTGATCATCGCCGATTCCCGTCAGAAAAAAAAGGAGGAAAGCTCCGGTTATCAAAAAGCGCATAGACAAATTTACTGGAAAAAGATATGGCCTGAAGCCCTGGCAGGAAAAATCCTTATTAAACCAGAAGATGGCCCATCATTCAGAAAAGAATTTACGAGATAATTTACGACATTTAAGGCATGGGATCTTAAAACTGGCAACCAAGAAATGATTGACAGACCATGCAATGATTATGAACAGAACATCTAAAATTGAATACTTGGGGGAACTGCGCTGCGTTTCCACCCATCATTATTCGGGATCGGTGATCGAAACCGATGCCCCGCTTGATAATCAAGGTAAAGCCGAGCGATTCTCGCCGACAGATCTGGTCGCTACGGCATTGGTAAACTGTATGTTCACCATCATGGGCATCGCTGCCAGACAGGAAAACCTCGCTCTGGAAGGCATGTGGGCAGAAGTGCAAAAACATATGTACACGAACCCGCGGCGAATTGGAGAAATCCATATTAACCTGTATTTCCCCGCAGCCAGCCAGCTATCAAAGGATCAGTCTGAGCGATTGATTCGGGCAGCAAAATCCTGCCCCGTCTTTCATAGCCTTCATCCAGATATCAAAATCGAGCTGCACTGGGAGAACGAAAAATAGAAGGGGTCGGGGACCCGGTGTATTAAACAGCGTCCTAAAAAAAAGGCGCCATCTGCTGATGGTAGTGGAGCGCCGCCTCGCGAATCCGCTTCTCCTCGTTCTCCCCCTCCCCACCATAGAGTATGCCCCGGGATACATTAATAAGTATTCCTCCTTCCGCATTTTGTGCCTGAGCGCAAACTTCTGCCACCCGGCCGCCCTGGGCGCCCACACCGGGAATCAAAAAGAAATGATCGGGGAACCATTGCCGTATCTCCTTTAAGGCATGGCCCTGGGTTGCTCCCACCACGAACATGAGTTGATCGGGGGACCCCCAGGAAGCCAGTTTCTCCATAACCCGACGATAGAGCGGTTTGCCCCCACAGTCCAGCTTCTGAAAATCTTCACTTCCTGCATTCGAAGTTAAACCCAAAGCAATGACCCAATGCCCTTCATAGGCCAGGAAAGGCTTGATGCTGTCCGCCCCCATATATGGGGAGACGGTGACGCTATCAAAAGGATAGGTCTGGAAAAAAGTCCGAGCATACTGATCGGCCGTATTTCCAATATCCCCACGCTTCGCATCGGCAATGGTGAAAACCTCCGGGGGAATAGAGGCTAAAGTAGCCTGAAGGGTCTCCCATCCAGCGGGGCCCTGGGCTTCATAAAAAGCCGTATTTATCTTATAGGCCACCGCAAGATCTGCCGTCGCCTCTATGACCAATCTATTAAAGGCCAGTACGGGATTGGCAAGGGAATGAAATGCCGCCGGAATCTGGCTTGGATCCGTGTCCAGCCCCACACATAAAAACGATTTCTTTCGTCGGATTTCCGAGACGAGTTTTGCGCGATCTAACATAATTGAATAATAAACGTATTGGGTCGAATGAAGGAAATCATGCCAAATGGCAGCGGCCAATTTGAGGGACTTAGGAATACTTTGCAAGCTTGTCTTCCATGCGAAGATCTTTTTCCATACTCATGTGCAGCTTCATCTGCAGCAATAAAGTGGACCCTCCCGCCTGATGGCAGGCCTGCTGAATCTTCGGAATCAGTTCCAACAAATCCGCCAAAGAGCCTTCGACCACAGTTTCGAATGGGCAGACCTGATGGGGCATCCCGGAATCCTTGATCTGAGCAATCGCCTGATCAATAATAGCATAGGCCTCCTTGGTTTCTTTTCCAAGCGGCAAGACTTGAATGGCTAGGTTGGCAGTATTAGACATACGATGATCAATTTTACTTTTTTCAGCGGTTCGAGGCCCACCGTTCAAGAATACAAAGAAAAACCAAAAAAATGACCGGAAACCGTTCGCAAGGCTTAAATTTGGGCCGTTAACCAAAAACAACGACAAAAGTATGAAACAATTTTCCTTGGCTATCCTGGCCTCTTCCATGATTTTCACCTCTGCGCAAGCGCAGGAACTGGTACTGCCCTCCTTGAGCCCCAGTTCAACGTTAATCCAGGAGTTTTCCACTTCTAAAATCGAGATCAATTATAGCCGTCCTTCCAAACGCGATCGGGTCATCTTCGGAAAACTGGTCCCCTATAATACCATTTGGCGTACGGGTGCGAACGCAGCCACCCGGATCAAGACCGAACAGAATCTAAACATTGGCGGCGTGCAGCTTCCTGCCGGAGACTATGCCCTTTATACCATTCCGGGTAAAGACGAATGGGAAGTGATCATCAACAAAGGCATTGGCAACTGGGGTGCCGGAGGATACAAGACCAGCGATGACCTGGCAAGGTTCAAGGTAAAACCCGAGACCATAGGCCATACCGTCGAAACCTTTACCATTCAGTTTGCAGACCTAAGCTTTGATGCCTGCCAGCTTGAGCTCGTCTGGGATAGAACCAAAGTTTCGATTCCCATTAAAGCAACCAATGCGCAGGAAATCAACTTGGCCATTCAAAAAGCCATCGAGCGGCCAAATATCCCCTACTTCCGGGCTGCCAGCTACTATTATAACACCAACCAAAACCTGGAAAAAGCCTTTGAATACGTAGCCAAAGCGACGAAAGAGAACCCCCAGGCTTATTACATGTGGGACCTTCAGGCTAAAATTGCCAAATCCATCGGAAAGAAGGACGAAGCCATCAAAGCGGCAGAAAAGTCCATCGAAACCGCCAAGGGTACCGCCAATGAAGCCCATTACGTAAATGAGAATCAGGAATTGATCAAATCCCTGAAATAATTCGATCGTTCTCATAGAATTCCCCGCGACCCGGCTTGGATACGGCGTCGCGTTGCCCCCCCGCCTACTGCGGCCCGTTTCTAAAACGAAAAATCCAGAGCGGGAATCCAGGGATCTTCAAATCCATACGCTGGCCTTACCGCAGCAAAGCCACGGCGATGCTGCGGTAAGCTCTTTTTTACCATAATGGCAATCCATGATCAGGTATTTTATCCTTATTACCAGCCTATTACTCACGGGGTTCAACCGCATCGAAGCCCAGCCCTTCAGACCAGGGACATCGGGGGAGATCTATGGGGAGATCGCCGCCCTCAATCAATTGACCCGGGTTCTTTATGTCGCCGCCCATCCCGATGACGAAAATACCCGCCTTCTTGCCTGGCTTGAAGGCAAAATGCATGTGCCCACGACCTATTTATCCTTGACCCGCGGCGATGGGGGCCAGAACATACTGGGCTCAGAGCAAGGTGCGGCCCTGGGACTGATTAGAACCCAAGAGCTGCTGGCAGCCCGGGCCATCGATGGAGCCCAGCAAGCATTTACCCGCGCCATCGATTTTGGCTATTCAAAATCCGCTGATGAGACCCTGCAAAACTGGGACTCCCTTCAGATTCTTCATGATATGGTATGGGTCATCCGCAAGCTCAAACCAGACTTAATTATTTGCCGGTTTCCGCCTACCGCCGAAGCCGGGCACGGACATCACGCCGCCTCTGCGATTCTAGCCCGCCGGGCCTACCATATGGCCGCGGATCCCAAGGCTTTTCCGAACCAGCCCTTTGAAGCATGGAAGGCGCATCGGCTGCTTTTTAACGGCTTTAAGTTCGGGAACAGAAATACGACCCGGGAAGATGATTTCCAACTAGAAATCGGAGACTTTCTTCCTCTCAAAGGAATGGGCAGCGGCGAAATAGCCGGAGCCAGTCGAAGCATTCACCGAAGTCAAGGAGCCGGAACCCCCAGCACCGCAGGTAAACAAACCGAGTACTTCCGGGTCCTGGAAGGTCCCGACCTCCATCATGATTTGTGGGAGGGCATAAACCGAGACTGGTCCCGGGCCCAGGCACCCGGGATTACTGCCCAGATTGAAGAAATTCTTAAGCATTTCGATTACCAAAACCCCTCAGCCTCCCTTCCCAAGCTGCTCGCGCTACGAAAAAAGATCAACCGGGAGGCGCAAGGATACTGGAAACAGGAAAAACTGAAAGACCTTGACCGGGTGATTCTCCGCGCCGCCGGCCTGATGGCCGTAGCCCATCTTTCGGTTCCAGAAGTACAGGCAGGAGACAATATAGAACTGCAACTGGATCTGGTATCCCGATCCAGGCCCGCTTTGGTCCTGGAGTCCATAGAATGGATGGGGAAAGCAACCCCCATCCAGCAAACCCTGGTTCCCGATTCCCTGGTCAAGCAAGAAATCCAGCTTTCCATCCCAGCTGATATGGAGCCCAGCCAGCCCTACTGGCTTCGGGAACCCGTCCAGGACCCCTATCATTTTACGATCCCAGAAGACCGGCTTATCGGCCTCCCCGAATCGCCCTCCTCCCTCTTGATGCAGCTTCAGTTCAGCATAGAGGGCGAAAAGATCGTGCTGGCATTGCCGCTTTCGTATAAAGTCTTGGACCCCATCTGGGGCGATAAAATTGAGCCGCTGCGCCTGACTCCTGATTACAGCCTTAAATTCCGGCAGGATCTCCTCTGGTTTTCCCCTCAGGAGCCCATGACCACAGAAATCGTAGTCAGCGCTCATAAAGCCTTAACTCAAGGCCAGCTTATCCTCGAGGCAGAGGGAAAAATGATCGAAAAAAGCCCCCCCTTTGGATTGGCCAAAGGCCAGGACACTTTGTTTCGCCTCACCTTATCCGATCGTTGGCGGAAGACCATCACCGAAGCAGGGGCCATCCGCGCCTACCTGGAAGTAGACGGTCGACGCTACCCGCTCAGCCAGCACCGGATTCGCTATGATCATATCCCTACCCAGCAGTATTTTACCCCCGCCAGGCAGCGGTGGATCCCGGTGACCTGGAATTCGGCGGCCCGCCGAATTGCCTATATCCCGGGCGCTGGCGATCAGTGTGCGGACATCCTGACAAACGCGGGATTGATCGTCGACTACCTCTCTGCCGATCAAATCCATCTGGAAGCGTTAAAACCTTATGATGCCGTCCTAACGGGCGTTCGCATGCTCAACACCGAACCGGCATCAGGGTTATGGATGTCGGAGCTTCTAAAGTATGTAGAACAAGGAGGCACGCTGGTCATGCAGTACAATACCCATCGCCCCTTACATAGCCAAAAAATAGGTCCCTACCCATTCCGCATTTCCCGGGACCGGGTCACCGAAGAATCGGCAGCGGTGATCCGGCTTGAGCCCGAACATCCCTTGCTGCTGTTCCCCAACCGCATCTCCGAAGAAGATTTCGAGGGATGGGTTCAGGAAAGAGGTCTCTATTTTGCCGAAGGCTGGGACGAGCGATACCAGACCCTGTTTCGTATGAGCGATCAAGGAGAAGCTCCGCTGGATGGATCCCTGATTTATACGCCTTTTGGAAAAGGGCAGTATATCTATACCGGACTCTCATTTTTTCGTCAACTCCCCGCCGGGCAGGCGGGCGCCATGAAATTATTGGTCAACCTCCTTTCCGCCGGGAAAAAACAAGGGCTTCATGAGCAAAAAGGAAAATAGAGAACCTCGCTGGAAGATCTGGTATTGGGTACTGCTGATCTTTTTGATCCTGCAGATTCTTTTTTATTACGCCTTTACGCAATATTGGTCATGAGTTCTTTGGATTGGTTTGTTCTCTGTTTTACGCTGATCGCGGTGCTGATATACGGCATGGTCAAAAGCCGCAATGTCCAGGGCGCCAGAACCTACCTTCTGGCGGATAAAAGCATGCCCTGGCCGGTGGTACTGCTCGGCATTATGTCTACGCAGGCCAGCGCCATCACTTTCCTTTCGGCCCCAGGCCAGGCCTATACGGATGGCATGCGGTTCGTTCAATATTATTTCGGACTGCCCTTGGCCATGATCGTCATCAGTGTCACTTTTATTCCGATTTTCCAGCGACTCAATGTTTATACAGCCTACGAATACTTGGAACAGCGATTTGACCGGCGTACGCGACTGCTCACGGCCTTGCTCTTCCTCGTATCCCGGGCCCTATCCACGGGCATAAGCATCTATGCGCCATCGATCATCCTATCCTTTATCCTGGGATGGAATATCTATCTGACCAACATTTTAATCGGCGGACTTCTCATCCTATACACCTATACGGGAGGCGCCAAAGCCATTGCCCATACACAAAAGGTACAGTTTACCATCATCCTCGCCTCCATGGCCCTGGCTGGTTATCTGATCCTCGATCGCATGCCAGCGGGCGTGGGTCTGGAAGGCGCCATGTACCTGGCAGGTAAGACAGGAAAACTTAATGTGATCACGACCGATTTCTCCTGGTCGGACAAGTATAATATCTGGAGCGGACTGATTGGTGGGTTTTTCCTTGCCCTCTCTTATTTCGGTACGGACCAAAGTCAGGTCGGTCGATATATTACAGGCAAGGGCGTGGACGAAAGTCGAAAAGGACTGCTTATGAACGGGATCGTAAAAATACCCATGCAGTTTTCTATCCTGTTGATCGGTGCTTTACTTTTTGCATTCTTTAGCATGCAACCGGCTCCCCCGTATTTTAACGAAACCGCCTATGCGCGTTTCCAGGAATCCATGCCTGAAAAAGCGGGGCCCCTTGATGCGCGGTTTCAAGAAAAGCAAGAACGCTTTCAGGCCCAGGCGGTCGCTTTGATTCAACATCGCGATCAATGGGCTCCCGAGGTGCTGGAAGCCCACTTAAAGGCTTTTCGGGAAACCCAGGGTGAGCTTCAGTCCTTGCGTAAAGAAATCCAGGCAACCATTAAGGAAAATCATTTCTCTCCCGACGTAAGCGATGTCAATTACATCTTCCTTTACTTCGTAAAAGAGAATCTGCCTGCCGGTCTCGTCGGCCTCCTTTTTGCCGTGATCTTCCTGGCATCCTGGGGGTCTATTTCTGCCGCCCTGAACTCGCTGGCATCCTCCTCGCTGATGGATTTACAAATGGCCGGCGGCCTGGAAGGGGTCTCCGAGTCCCGCCAAGTCTGGCTGGGCCGCCTCCATACCCTCATCTGGGGGATATTCTGCATCGCCGTGGCCATGTTTGCCTCGAAGATGGGTTCATTGATCGAAGCCGTGAACATACTGGGCTCCTTATTCTACGGGACCATACTAGGGATATTCCTGGCAGCCTTTTACGTCAAACCAGCGAATGCAAAGTCGGTATTCTACGCCGCCATTCTCACGGAGATCCTTGTCATCGCCATCTACCTGCTAGACCTGATTTCCTTCCTTTGGCTCAATGCGATCGGGGCGATATCCGTCATGTTGCTGGCCTACCTGCTTTCCTACGGGAAACGCCGCCCATCCGACGGATAATGCATGCTTCGGCTACTCTTCGGCCAGTACCGTTGCATGGGCTCCGGCGTGAAGGATAGAGACCCTGCGCGCTACCTCCTGGGCTAAACCAATGAAGGCATCCCGCACCTGGTCTTGATCATCGAGAACGGCCGGAATCCCGGTATCTCCCCCTTCCCGAATGGACTGAACCAAAGGCACCTCCCCTAGGAAAGGAAGTTCAAACTGCTCGGCCATTTTGCGAGATCCTCCTTGACCGAAAAGATAGTACCGGTTCTCGGGTAGCTCTGCGGGCGTGAAATAAGCCATATTCTCGACCACCCCTAAAATGGGCACTTTGATTTGGGCCTGATTGAACATCATAATGGCCTTCTGCGCATCGGCTGCCGCAACGAGCTGGGGCGTGGATACGATAACGGCGCCCGTAACGGGCACAGCCTGAACCAGGGTCAAATGTACATCACCTGTCCCGGGCGGCAAGTCAATAATGAGATAGTCCAATTCTCCCCAGGCAACATCTTTTACAAATTGCTTAAGTGCAGAGCTGGCCATTGGGCCACGCCAAACGACCGCCTGTTTTTCATCAATGAGCAAGCCGATCGACATGACTTTTATACCAAACCGCTCAATGGGAACGATCATACCCTTGCCTTGAACATCCTGCATCTTGGGACGCTGGTTCCTGATACCCATCATAATGGGCAATGAAGGCCCATAGATGTCTGCGTCCAAGATACCGACGCGGGCGCCTTCTTGGGCGAGCCCAAGGGCCAGGTTTACCGAAACGGTCGATTTTCCGACCCCTCCCTTTCCCGATGCGACCAGAATGATATTTTTTACGCCAGGTAATACTTCCTTGGCATCCAGCCGGCCGGATCCAACCTCCGCCGACATATGAACCTCCACCTGAATGGATGCGCCTAGTCGCTCCTGAATAGCCCGTACACAGTCGCGCTCAATTTTCTCCTTCAATGGGCAGGCTGGCGTCGTGAGCATGACGGTGAACTTAACTTTCTCGTTCTCCAGCTCCAAGTCTCTAATCATATTCAGACTGACCAGGTCCCGTCCAAGGTCGGGCTCCTGCACCGTAGCCAGGGCGGCCAAAACTTCTTCTTTTGTCATCATCATCAAAAAATCTAAATAGCTATCTTGTTGCCTGCAAAAATACGAGAACTTCATGGTCTTTGTAGAGAACCAAGGAAAAAGCCCGTGGAGTTTGAGGTTTAGCGAACCCAAACCCCGGTTCTGGCTTCCTTTTCGGCAGGCCCTACGAAGAATTACCCTAAGGTCCTGATGGGGAGTTGCTGGGAAGAACTTAACTTTGAGACATGACGCGAATCCGGACATCCTTTTTTCTGATCCTTGGAATCCTTTGTTTCTCCTATGGGGGAGCCAGGGCTCAATCCCTGGACGAAATCGTACAAATCAACGGAGTCACCATGAGCTCCGACAGCCTTCGCGTCATTCCCCATGTTACCGTGCTGGTTCGGCATCTGAATCGGGGGGTAGAGTCTAGCTCCCGCGGGGTGTTTTCTATCCTTGCCCGCAAAGGAGATACGCTCGCTTTTACTGCCCTTGGATACAGAGATCATTACACGGTCATACCCGAAGACATTGAAGGACACTACTTCTCCATGATTCAGCTGATGATTCAGGATACCTTCTACCTGCCGGAGACCATCATTCGCCCCTACCCTACCCGAGAGGAGTTCAATCACGCGTTTAAATACTGGGATATACCCGATGACCAGTACGAAATTGCACGGAAAAATACCGATGAATTAATGCTTCGGGCCCTGGCTTATACCTTACCTCGCGATGGCCGCGAGTCCCAGGCCGTATACCAGCAGGGCCAATCGAACCAAGCTGTATATTATGGGCAGCAACAACCTATGAAGCTATTCAGCCCATTGGCCTGGGCCGAGTTCTATGAAGCATGGAAACGAGGGGATTACCGCAGGAAAAGATAGAAGTCCCCACCACCTTTTATCGGGTATCTCGGGGCATATGCTCCGGGCAATCCATACGCAAATCTGCCACCTGGAGTTCTTCATTGAGCAAATGACAAAAATGTCCCTGTCCTTCTTCTGTAGCCTGATAATGCTGGCAACTCAGGCACATTCGCTGAATGGTTATCACACCCGAACCATGCAGATCGCGAATCAACTGGTTTAAGATCCAATAAAGATCCCGCTTATCCTTTTCCTGAAGACCGTCGATGGCCTCCCAGAGTTTCTGCGCATACTGCGCCGTTCGATTTGCCGCATCTTCCCCATCTGCCGTAAGGTGCAAGACCGAGGATCGAAAGTCCAGCGGATCGGGTTCTTTACGAACCAAACCGCGCAAGCTTAAGGTCTTCATGGTATCGCTTACTGAAGCCCGGGAAAGACCAAATGTTTGGGCAATCGCTGAAAGGCGCCGGCGCTCAGCTGGCTGCTGGGAAAGATAGGCCAGAACCTGTACCTGAATAGGGTTAAGAGAAAGCGCTTTGCCCTGCGCCCAAAGTAAGCTTCGAAAAGCGGTGGAAATCCGCTCTAGGGCCGAAGCAATGCGATGGGTGTCCGGAATTGCCGGCCCCTTGGATGAAAATTCATTGGGTTCCATAAAGAACAGACGGGATGAAAAAAGACCCAAAGTCTATCCCTATTATAAAATTGCAAAAAAACGACGAAACAAAAAAGATCCAACCACGAAGTAAAT
>CAZYEZ010000019.1:0-12133 GCA_964646775.1 uncultured Chitinophagaceae bacterium
GAATCCGCCACGATGAGAAACTGCTGCGCTCGGTCGATCTGATTCGCTAGAATCTGGAAGGGTACGTCCTCGTACGCCCCCTTTCCCTAGATTACTTGCTGCCTTTACTCATCGCAGATTCAATTTCTTCTACGGTAATGGGTATCCCTTCAAACAGGTCTACATTCTTTCCCTTCCGAACCCATAGGTTGTTCTCGATGCGAATACCTATTCCTTCCTCCTCAATGTAGATGCCGGGCTCCACGGTAAACACCATTCCCTCTTCTATGGGCGTGGCCCGGGACCCCAAATCATGGACGTCAATCCCCAAATGGTGGCTGACACCGTGATAGAAATACTTGCGATAAGCGGGATTTTCCGGGTCCTGATTCTTTACGTCTTCCTGGGTCAGAAGGCCAATCTTGATCAGCTGCTTCTCCATTTCGAGATTTACCTTTTTGGTATAATCTATCACAGAAATACCCGGCTGCAAGATCTGTTTGGCGTAGTCATGGACGGCTAAGACTGCATTGTAAACTTCCTTTTGTCGAGGTGAAAACTTCCCATTCACAGGGATGGTACGGGTGAGGTCGGACGCATAGTTCCCATAGGCTGCACCAAAATCCATTAAAATCAACTCCCCATCCAGGCAGGGCTGGTTGTTTTCCACATAATGGAGAATGCGTGCCCGATCTCCACTGGCGATAATGCAGTCATAGGCATGGCCCGTGGCTCGATTCCTTAAAAACTCATGGGTAATCTCTGCTTCAATTTCATATTCATGAACGCCCGGTTTCACAAAACCAAGCACTCTCCGAAATGCTTTATGAGTGATCTCCACGGCCTTGGAAACAATCTCGATTTCTTCCTCTGTCTTAACGGCTCTTAGTTCCTTAAAGATCCGGGCCGCCCGATCGTAATGATGCAGCGGATACTTCTGCATGAATGAAGAGACAAAAAGCAGATCTGGACGGAACAAGTCCGGCGCCAGCCTATCGTTCTCATTGGTGTTGAGATATACCTTATCGGCATGGTGCATCATGCCCTGGATTAGGCCATCTACGCCATCGAGCCATTGAACATTTTCCACGCCGGATATCTCCCTGGCTTCGTTCTTTCTCAGTTTGTGCCCCTCCCATTTTTCAAGGTCAGGGTTTGGTTTCAGCAGCACCAGGACTTCGCGAGCGGTCTCATCCGGATTGTCGGGATAAAGAATTAACATCGATTTCTCCTGAATTACGCCGGATAACCAGACTAGGTCTGAGTTTGGCTTATAGGTATAGATGGCATCTCCGTTGGTGGTTAGCTGCGGGTTTCCGACAATGATTGCCATTGAATTCGGCGTCATTTTGCTGATAAAGCGTTCCCTGTTCCTGGTGAACAGGCGGGGAGAAATAGGCAGATATTTCATTTCAGATAAGTTTGGTTTTTGGATACCGGACCGTTCGATCCAGTGGTTCACAAGGTAAAAAAAACCTAGGCGGAGACCTAATTCTAGATAAAGTATTAAGGCCCCTAGATGCGGGATACCCTTTAATTCATCAGTCCTAAATCAAAAACCCCGCGCTGCCTATTTCAAAATAAACAGCGCGGGGTGCCATGTTTCCACCTCGTCATCTCGATCCCTTCCTTAGACGTTAAACCGAAAATGAAGCACATCTCCATCTTGAACCACATACTCCTTCCCTTCAATCCGCAGCCTCCCATGCTCTTTGCAAGCCGCTTCAGAGCCAAAGGTTATAAAATCTTCGTAAGAAATGGTTTCGGCTTTAATAAACCCTTTTTCAAAATCGGTGTGAATGACTCCGGCCGCCTGGGGCGCTTTCCATCCCTTTTTAATGGTCCAGGCCCGAACTTCCTGAACGCCGGCCGTAAAGTAGGTAATCAACTCCAGCAACGCATAGGTCGCTCTGATAAGACGGTGCAATCCAGGCTCCTTGAGTCCATACTCGGATAGAAAAAGCGCCTTGTCTTCGGGATTATCCATTTCCGCGATCTGGGCCTCTATCGAATTATTCATGACGACGACTTCTGCACCTTCTGCCTTGGCGGCTTCTTCCAGCACCCGCGCATAATCGTTGGAGCTATGCAAAGAGGCTTCATCTACATTGGCCACGTAAAGCACCGGCTTATTGGTCAATAGGAATAAGTCCGCGATCGCCTCCAGGTCTTCGCCTTCCAACCCCAGCTCCCTGATGTTTTTTCCCAGCAACAGATGATCCTGGCATCTTTGGAGTACCGCAAGCATATGCCGGGCCTTGGGGTCTGCTTTGGCCACCTTCTCGTATCTGAGCATCTTTTTCTCCACCGACTCCAGGTCTTTGAGCTGAAGTTCCGTATCGATAATCTCCTTATCGCCCAAAGGGTTGATGGCGCCCTCTTCCCGAATGATGTTATCGTCCTCAAAACAGCGTATCACATGAACAATGGCATCCACTTCCCGGATATTCGCCAGAAACTTATTCCCTAGCCCCTCGCCCTGGCTTGCTCCTTTTACAAGTCCGGCAATATCCACGAACTCGATCGTGGTCGGCACCGTCCTTTGAGGCTTTACTAAGGATGCCAATTTATCTAGCCGGGGGTCAGGAACTTCTACTTGCCCCACATTCGGCTCGATGGTGCAAAATCGGTAATTGGATGCCTGCGCCTTCGCGCTATTACTTACTGCATTGAATAGGGTAGACTTCCCCACATTCGGAAGTCCCACAATGCCCGCCTGTAATGCCATGTCTAAAAATTTTGCGCAAAGCTACGCTTATTGCCTTAATTCCTTGCCGGGCCTTCGGCATGACGCTTATCCATCGCTTGGCGGATGGCCTGATGCATGGTATGGAAACAGGCCTGCTTCAGGGCTTCTACTTGATCCGGCTGGTAGGTTTCTGTGGAAATCCTATTTAAAAACAAGACCCGGTTTTGACCTGGCCAAAGAGACCATCCGCCCTTGGACGACCAACGGCGTCGGGCATCCAGGAATAGCAGCGGCTGGATGGGAACCTCTTCGCGCAGGGCCAAGCGAAATGCGCCGTTATAAAAAGGGGAAAGGATTTCTTCGCTGTCCTCAAATCCTCCTTCCGGGAAAATCATAACACTTGACCCCTCCTTCAAAGCCAAACGCAGGCTCCGCATGCTTTGGCTCCGGCTTTCCGCCGCCTGGCGGTCCACCATTATGGTGAGCAATCGATAAATGCGCCCAAATAGAGGGATCTTGCTTACTTCTCTTTTCCCCAACGGCCTAAAGTAAATAGGAATGGCGGCAAAAATCAAAAGGGCATCCAGATAAGACTGATGGTTGGCAATAAAAATCACAGGCCCCTCTTCGGTCTTCGGTCCCGAGATTTCAAGCGGCATCCCAATCATCTTTAGCCAAGCGCCAGACCAGGATCGAACGATCCACCAGGATCGCCGACGAGCGGAAACATCATTCCTTAGACTCAGTACCCAAAAAACAGGGAAAAGGAGGACAAAGCTGAGCAAAAAACTCAGGATGACCCAAGTCAGATAAAAGGGTCGAAAAAACCATTTCATCTTTGACTAGGCACCTGGAAACAGGGCCCGTCCAATTTCTCCTCTAAAGGGCCAGGGAATGGTAATTAGAATACAGATCAACCCGATCAGTGTCATCCAAAACCACTTTTTAAACTTCCCATGGTCGGAGAGTTTTTTACTTTTCGTGGCCGAATATCCGATGTGAATAAAGATAAGTCCCAACAACATGCCGATCGTATGCTCCACGGCAAAAAACCTCAAATAACTATTGGACATGAATCCGCCCCGACTTAAAACACCGACCCAATCTTTCATGAAGTATAGGGCCAATCCCAGCAGCAACTGTATATCCACGAAAATCAGCAGAAACAATGCCAGCCGGCGATCTGCCCCATGAAAAGGTCTCTTGGAATTCATAGCAGACAAAGCGCGGAGTAAAACAGCTAAGGCAAGCAGGAGGATGACCCAGCGAACCAAGTTGTGTAAATGCAAAAATCCAGTTTCCATAGTCGGTGAATTTGCATCGAAACTAAGCTATTTTTCCTGTTTTTCCACCCGGCGAAGCCGCCATTTGCGGATCTGTTCCAAGTGGTGTCGTCCATGCCAGGCATATTGGTCCACGAGTTCCCATATCGGGATGCTCCGCTCTTGCTCGGGGTGATAAACACTTCGCTCCCAATCCGCCGGATCTAGGTTCCTCAGCAGCTTCCCCCATCGGCAATGAAGCGCTTGGATTAACTGCATTGAGACTTTGGGATCGGTCTCCAGGGCATCTTCCAGATCCGCCCACAATCCTTCATCATAGGTTTTTATGACAGGGTTTTCCTCGGTCAGCGCCCATTTTACCCGCATATAGGCGTGTAAGTGACTGTCGGCGATATGGTGAATAAGTTGTCGAATGGTCCAGCCATGGGGTCGGTAGGTCTCCCCATAGTGCAGGGGGTGTACCCCTTCCAGACTCTGCTCAAGCCATGTGGGGAGTGATTCAATAGCAGAAATCCACTCGGTTTGCATCTCAGGAGGATAGGTCTCCGGCAAATGATAATGGCCAATGGGAAAGCGTATCGAGTCGGGGTCTTCCATGCTAAGATTCCTTGGGTCGCCCTACAATATTACCTCATTTTGCCAAAAAGAGCAAAACCATCAAAAGGCAACTTGCCTCCCAAATCCCGGCTTGGTTTCGCAGAGACTAAAGAGGCAAGTTCCTTAGATTTCCGATGGTTTAGCTGCAACCCGTCGTGGTTCCACAATTCGGGCACATATAGCAAGTTCCGTTGCGCAGCGTAATGTTCCCACAATTTCGGCAAACGGGTGCGTCCGCACTGGTCCCCATCAGCTTCTTGATTTCCGTTGCATTACGAGAGAGGGCGGGCTCAGGTTTCATTTCCCGGGCCTTGTTCTCCATGCCAGCCTGAGGAGGCGTAATGCGAACTTGCGACAGCTCTTGATTTTGGGATGCCGAAGCCAAATCCTGCTTTTCAGGGTCCACGACATGGACTAAATCCGTTCTATCCAGATACTCATAGGCCAATAACCGGAACATATAGTCGAGTACGGAGGTCGCGGATTTGATATTCGGATGTTCGACCATGCCTGCGGGTTCAAAACGAGTGAATATAAACTTGTCCACGTATTCATCCAGGGGCACGCCATATTGGAGCCCTACCGAGACCGCGATCGCAAAGCTGTTCATCAGACTACGCATGGTGGCTCCCTCCTTGGCCATATCTACAAAGACTTCTCCTAGGGTCCCATCATCGTATTCTCCCGTCCGAACAAAAAGAGGTTGGCCTCCCACTTTGGCCTTAAAGGTATAGCCACGACGCTTGGAAGGCAGCTGTTTTCTTTCCACGATTCGACTTAATTCCCTTTTCAGCTGCGTATCTGGACTGGCCTGAACCCGCTTATTCACTTCTTCAAATAATTCTCCGACGGTAAGCTGACTCAGATCGATGATCTGTTCGCTGGCAGGGATTTTCTGGTCTTTGTCCTTGTCTTCCCCTTTCTTGTCGCTTTTATTGCTCAATGGCTGGCTTAGCTTAGAACCATCGCGATATAAAGCGCAAGCCTTGATGCCCAACTCCCAGCTTAATTGGTAACAATCCTTGATCTCGTCGACGGTAGCCTCGTTAGGCAGATTGATGGTCTTTGAAATCGCGCCACTGATAAATGGCTGGGTGGCCCCCATCATCCGGATATGGCCATGTGCATGGATGTACCTTTGTCCTTTGGCCCCACATTTATTGGCGCAATCAAATACGGGCAGATGTTCTTCTTTCAAGGCAGGTGCCCCTTCTACGGTCATGGTGCCGCAAACATAATCGTTGGCGGCTTCGATTTCCTGAGCCGAGAACCCAAGGCTTTCCAATAGATTGAAATCGGAGGCATAATACTGCTCCGGCGTGAATCCAAGCCTTTGCAAGCACTCCTCTCCCAAAGTATATACGTTAAAGACAAAACCAATCTCAAAAGCACTCTCCACCGCCTTATCCAACTTGTCCAGCTCCGCCTTGATGAATCCCTTCTCGCTCAAAGTCTGATGATTGATGAACGGGGCTCCGGCAAAACTTCCATGTCCTTTGGCATAGTTCACAATGGCTTCAATCTGATCTGCCGTATATCCCAAATTCTTGAGTGCCGCCGGTATGGACTGATTGATAATCTTGAAATAACCACCGCCGGAGAGTTTTTTGAATTTCACCAAGGCAAAATCTGGTTCAATACCCGTGGTATCACAGTCCATAACCAGGCCAATCGTTCCAGTCGGTGCGATGACCGTAGCCTGGGCATTCCGATACCCGTACTGTTCGCCCCACTGCACGGCTTCATCCCAGGCCCGGGTGGCGGCCGTCAACAGGTAGTCGGGACAGTATTTGGCATTAATGCCCATGGGTTTAATCTCCAATCCCTCGTAGGCATCCGACGCATCATAAGCCGCCGCCCGATGGTTCCGCATAACCCGCATCATGGATTCGCGGTTTTCTTCAAATCGGGGGAAGGCGCCAAGGGCTTTGGCCATCTCCGCAGAAGTCCGATAGGCAACTCCGTTCATAATGGCGGTAATCGATCCCGCGATCGCCCTTGCTTTCTCACTGTCATAAGGAATGCCGCTGACCATCAACATGGATCCCAGGTTCGCATAACCCAAACCCAGGGTCCTATACTCATAGCTTAATTGGGCCACTTCGGGAGAGGGGAACTGCGCCATCAATACAGAAATTTCCAAAACGACGGTCCACAGACGGGTCATATACTCAAAACCCTCCACATCAAAACGTGCCTTCTCTTCATCGAAGAAGCGCCGAAGGTTTAAAGAGGCCAGATTGCAAGCCGTGTTGTCCAGGAACATATACTCGGAGCATGGGTTCGAAGCCCGAATGGGTCCACCTTGGGGACAAGTATGCCATTCATTGATGGTCGTATCGTATTGGGTTCCCGGATCCGCGCAGCGCCAAGCGGCATAGGCAATCTTGTCCCAAATCTGGCGTGCCGGCATTTTCTTCATCACCTTTCCATCGCTTCTTGCCGTCATTTCCCAGTCTTCATTCTGGGCGAGCCTATGAAAAAAACGGTTGGGAATCCGCACGGAGTTGTTCGAGTTTTGCCCTGAAACCGTGCGATACGCTTCCCCTTCGTAGTCTGAATCATAGCCGGCGGCGATCAATGCCGCAACCTTCTTTTCTTCTTCGACCTTCCAGTCGATGAAGGATATAACTTCCGGGTGATCCAGATCCAGGCAGACCATTTTTGCCGCCCGACGGGTCGTTCCACCACTTTTTATGGCGCCCGCAGCCCGATCTCCGATTTTCAGAAAACTCATAAGGCCACTCGAAGTCCCCCCACCACTCAATGGTTCTCCTTCCGCCCTGATGTTCGAATAGTTGGTTCCCACCCCGGAACCGTATTTAAAAATCCGGGCCTCGCGGACCCAAAGATCCATAATACCCCCGTTGTTGACCAGGTCATCTTCCACGCTTAAAATGAAACAGGCATGGGGTTGAGGCCTTTCGTAAGCGTTCTTGGAACGCTCCAGTTTCTCCGTTTCCGGATCGACAAAATAATGGCCTTGGGCTTTCCCTTCAATTCCATAGCTATGGAAGAGTCCGGTATTAAACCATTGGGGTGAATTGGGCGCACAACTTTGGTTAAGTATACTATAGACTAACTCATCGTAAAAGACCTTCCCATCTTCCTTTGAAGCAAAATATCCATGCTTCTCCCCCCAACTCCGCCAACAATCTGCCAAGCGGTGAGCGACTTGTTTAATGGAACGCTCCGAACCCAGACTCCCGTCTGGCTGCGGAACCCCGGCTTTCCTAAAATATTTTTGCGCGAGTATATCGGTTGCAATCTGAGACCAGTGAGCCGGAACTTCGACGTCTTTCATCTCGAAGACTTTCTCCCCGTTTGGATTGCGAATAACCGAGGTGCGGTAATCGTATTCAAACATATCAAAGGGACTCACGCCTTCTTTGGTGTAGTAGCGGGGAAAAGATAACCCGCTCGTCTTTAGCTTACTCTTAGCGGCCATGGCAAAAATATTTTGGGGTGATTAGCGAAATTACAAAAGAAGAACATTGTCCGTTATAAAAGTTCTCCACAGGCTGTACAGCCAACTCGCATGTGTACATCTATGCAAATCAGCAGGTTACTCATAATAAATGGTCGGATATGCCCATCCTGACCGTCCATGAATGAGTGAAAGTCCAAGAATGAAAAACCAGGGGCGCTGACTCAAGACACCAAACTTCTTTCACGGCCTTCCTTCCCGGCGGTCTTACCTAAGCAAAGTTAAGACTTTTAGCAGGAAGCGTTGGGGCAGGGCCCCAAACTCCCCGGTTGCGCGGCTAAGCACAATGCAAAAGCCCCCGCCATCCTGGTATGGGATCCAGCATCGCGGGGGCCATGGTATGAGTGTGGCTTATTCTAGGGTCAACTTTCGAATGATCTGCCCACCATCCCAGTCTAGGCGCAGCATATATATGCCTGCCGGATATCCGAGTAAAGAGACTTGCTCATCAAAAATTCCTGGCTGATGATTATACTCTTTCTCCAGCACTTTCTTCCCGGTGATGGTTGTCACAGAGAGGCGGATATGCTGAGATTGCTGCATCTGGAACTTAACCCGCACCTTATCCTGAGTGGGATTGGGGAAAACCTGGAAATGCTCCATCTGGTCAAGTCGGTTTACCGATTCGGGGAACCGGCGCACAAACTGCACCATATAATCCTCGGTTTCACCGGATGTATAAAAACCACATGCTTCATCGGAGGGGATATTCGGTCCTACATTGTTGTTTAAGATCACCCGCATTCCCGTGGGTACGCCCACGATGACGCTGTCTGGAATCCAGATGCTATCCGTGATCGTATGGTCATTGATGCTGGTGAACCAGGTTCCAACACGCTCCTGAGGGATATCGTATTTCCGATTATTGTTGAAGTCAATGAAGACCGTCACCCTGGCGTCCGCGTGATGCGAGCGGGGCATGGTATGATATACCAGCAAAGGATGGAAGCGATTGGTCACCAATTCAATGGGGCCTTCATCCGTATAATCGGTGCGGAGGCGATTGGCCATTTCATTGAGCGTATGAGGACCGCCGGTGTTCATCTCATAATCACCTATTCTTACGGCCCCAATGTCGCTGCTATCCGTATTGCCGCCATAGGACTGGCTATGACAATAGCATTTATAAGCGGGTTTAAGGGCGATCTTCCTACCTGCCGTATAGGTGGTATCGGCCGTAGAACCGCAAACCATGGCTACCCGGTAATAAACGGTATTGGTAAACATGATGTCTTTGAATTCCTCCACATTGGTCGAATTAGGCATGTTTGACCAGGAAATGGAATCTGGAGATTGTTGCCAGAACCTAGTCAGCTGGGAGCGTTGGAACTCATAGGTCGTATCCGCCAAGCTGAATGTATATCCTGCACACATGCTCGTATCTGTCGCTACCACCACGCCGGGATCCGCCGGACCTGTACAGGGCTCATAGCGAATATCCACCAGATAGTCTTCTGTTTCTCCATTGCCGTAGGGTGCACAGGTGTCTGGTACGACCGTCGCTCCCGCCTGCATGATGACCCGCATGCCCGTGATCCCAATTTCCGCATTGGAGGGAATCGTAAATGTATCCCTTACGACACCCGGCTCGGGAAGGACCTGAACGGTGGAAGACAACATCACTCTTTCCGTCGTATCGAATCGGCCATTGCGGTTCCAATCAATATATACGGCGGCAGCAGCCGGGGCAAAATTCGCGGAATTGATTTGCGCCACCCTTAGCCCATACGTTGAGTCGCGGTATAACACACCCACGGGTATGGAATCCCGGTAATCGGTATACACTCGATCTGAGTTCGGATTATTCAGCAAAGGAATGTGGTTACCATGATCGATGACCGCTTCCTTTGAAGGGAGACGGAGAATCTGGACGTTGCCGATATCGATGCCGGGTTCAGATATAGCCCGAGAACCTTCACAATAGCAATAATAGAAAGGAGCGATCTCCACATAGGCCGGCTGAGTGAGATGGCGCTGTCCGGAATTCACGCAGAGCACTTCGCAGCGATACCATTTGGGCGCTTTGAGTGCATCGTTAAAATGATTTCCTTTCGTCGTATCGGTCACCCAAGTTTGACCGTCCAAAGAAGTCTGCCAGGTAAACTCCAGGTTGGTATACATGGAAATGTTCTCAAGCGTAATCGTAAAAGGCTTATCGACACAAACCCTCTTGGGCGCTTCCAGTTCGGTAACCGGTACTCCCTTACATTCCAAAGCGATCAGGTCAAACCCAAAATTATAATAGGTCGTACTGGCTCCCGTTGGCGAGCCCGCCGTGGACGCTGCGTAGGCCCGACGGTTGCCTCCGGGTGCTGGGGGCGTCCCGTTACGCAAGGTAATACCTCCTCCTGAGGTCGCCGACTGACGGGTGTCAATAATTAAATGCTGGGTAGGGTCAAAAGGGATCGGGGTAGTCAGCTCAAATTCAAACCAGTCGCCCGCAGCCACGGCAGGGACCGTGAAACTGGGCTCATTAAGTGCCGTAGTCAGGCCCGGCACCCATCCTGCGGTGGATAATGAGGTCACCGTGGTGCTCTGTCCAATGTCAATTCGAAGGTTGGTATAAGTCCCGCCGCCTGCAGAGGATGCCTGGAAGTAGATCTTACTAATGGCCATACCGGAAGGTACGGTTCCGAACTCTCCAGCCAAATAAAGAAACTGGCATCGCTGGTCCGCCCAGGTTCCGCCTCCAAACGGTATGGCATTCCCGCCGGTGCCAGGCGTCACGAAATAGGTGGGCTGCGCCATAGCGGGGGATGCCGCCAGGCAGATCATCATGATGAGGTAGGCAATCCGTTTCATAAGCTTAGGAATATTCGTTCTTACTATCAGTTTGAGTCTGTTAAAATGCGATCGCTTTCTAGCCTTTTTCTAGTCTTTCGATGTTTTGCTGCGAACCAAAAAGGATAAACCATCGCTGAATATGAATAGACAGACAATTTTACAAATTGGTTTGCAGGTCGCCCAAAATATAAAATGTTTAGCAAGCCTGCAAGTCTGCTGCGACAAAAATTCCCTTAGATCCAAATCACGATGATTGGACCTAAGGGAAAGTTCCCAAACCGGGGTCGGCAAAACCGGTTGGTTTGCCTCTTTATCGCAGAATCAGCCGATGGTGCAAACGCTGGCCTTCGACCGCCAGTTCCAGAATATATACCCCCGGAGCAAAACCTGAAATATCTATCGATTCCCTGGCCTGCTTGGTCTCTACCTTTGTTTCACCCGTCTTTACGACCTGTCCAGCCGCCGATTTAACCGTCCACTTCACCGATGAGGGCGCCGGGGCCTCAAACGATAAGTAATATAATCCCGACCCCGGATTTGGATAAACCTGAAGCCCCGTCAGGGAAGGGAGTTCTTCCACCCCATGGGGGAATTCCCTACGGAATACGACCATAAAGTCTTCCGTTTCTCCCGATGGATACTCCCCACAGGCCTCATCCGAAGGCGGATTGGGTCCCACGTTGTTGTTCAAAATGACTCGGACCCCCGTTTCCACACCCGTGATCACCGAATCCGGAATCATAATAGAGTCCGTAATCAGATAATCATTAATGCTTGTAAACCAGGTGCCGACCCGCTCTTCAGGAAGGTCATATTTCCTGTTATTATTATAATCAATAAAAAGGGTCACCCGAGCGTCCGAATGATGCTCCCGAGGCATGATCTGATAAATTAGCACTTCATAACGTTTCCCGGTAACCAGGGAGATGGGTCCTTCATCGGTATAATCCGTACGTCTTCTTTGGGCTAGATGATTCAGGGTATGGGGTCCCCCGGTATTTAGTAAAAACTTACCCATGCCAAAAGCGCCAATATCTGAACTATCTAGGTCCGTACCCAGGGACCGGCTAATGCAGTAGCATTTGTAGGCCGGTTTTAATGATACGCGCGCACCTGGACTGTGGGTGGTGTCCCCCGTGTTCTCACAAATTGCGCTGAGGCGATAAAAAACCGTATTCGTGAACAGCAGATTCTCGAAGGAGTCTACCCCCTGGGAGTTCGGGACGGTAACCCAAGAGAAAGAGTCCGGCGAGGTTTCCCAGTGCCAACGGATCTCCGACTTCTTGGATTCATGCGTGGTATCCCACATGCTAT
>CAZYEZ010000019.1:12143-20101 GCA_964646775.1 uncultured Chitinophagaceae bacterium
GGGCAGATGGAGCTGTCCGAGAGGGCAATCCGACCTGGATCCACCGGGCCTCGGCAAGGCTCGTAGCGAAGGTCTACTAAATAATCTTCGGTCTCTCCTGCGACGTAGGGCAGACAAGTATCCGGCGTCACCATCCCATTACTTAGGATCACCCGCATTCCCGTCAATCCAATTTCAGCATCTTGAGGAACCCGGAACGTATCTCGGACGACGCCGGGCTCCGGAAGTATGTAGACCGTTGGACTTAATAAGATCCGTTCCGTGGTATCAAAACGGCCATTTCGATTGAAATCGTTGTAGACCGCTGCCGTGGCTGGGGTGAAAGATCCAGAGGTTATCTGGGACACCGAAAGGGCATAGCTAGAATCACGGTACATAATAATAGGAGGAACGGCATACCGGTTTTCTGTATACAAGTTCTTGGCGTCTGGGTTGTTCAACACCGGGCTTGCATTTCCATGATTAAGTCGCGAGGTCCCGCCTGGGAGGGCAACGATGCTCACATTGCCAATATCCGTACCCTCTGCACTGATTGCTCGGGAGCTTTCGCAGTAACAATAATAAAAGGGCGCAATCGTGATGTATTTGGCCGGGGTCATTGAACTCAGGCCAGAGTTGGAACAGGTTACTTTCGCCCTAAACCAGGTTGGCGCCGAAATCGTCGTCGTATGGGTGAATTGGGTCGCATTCGGAATATCCGTCCAGTTGACTCCATTCGTCGAAACCTGCCATTGATATTCTAATCCTAAATACAAGGTCACCCCTTCTAGACTCATGGAAAACGGCTTGTCCTTACAAACATGGTCGGCAGCCAGGACCCGGGTCGAAGGCGTTCCCGCGCAAGGGATGGCCCCCCATAAATAGCTTTGTCCATCGGCGGGCTTGGTGCCGCCAATGGAGTTCTGAAAGATGGTCGAAGAAGAGGTCGGATTGGGGCCCGTATCACTAAGTGTCTGAAAATCGGAGCTGGAACTGGCAATTCCTATGGCAACTCCCGAATTAAAAGTGCCGGTTCCGGCACTTTCATAGATCAGCTCAATGGGGCCCGCCTCATAAAGCTTATACTGGTAATTGACAATCGGTGAAGACTGACTGAAATGGCTCCAGTTCGTATACTGGATGGTGAGAATGCGATTGGGAGAACTTCCCGTCACCTCATATTTGATCGAAGCAGGAGCCTTTCCGGAAGGGTCGCCTCCCCATTGAGCAAACACGCAGGGTGCAACGGTTCCTAAGGCGGATTGAGAGGAGCTCAGGTACATCGATGTCATGGTTCCGAAACTCACATATCCGTTGGTGTGGGCGGTTACCTGCGTATAGGTGTTGCCGCAGAATAGAAAATTGAATCCAATGTTAAACGTGGAATACCCATCATCGATGCTCGAAGGTGTTGCGTCGGTGGCCGAAGAACTCACGGGCGTATACGTCTTTGAGGAGGGAACGAATGGATAAGCGGCCGCGGTGGCAAACTGGGCCTGCACGGGATGAGAACCCGCGAAGACAAGGATCATAACGATGGGTAATAGAGAGCGGATTCGGTTTAGGGTTTGGTTCTTTTTCATAAATTTCTAATTGAGAAATCCGAAAGTGGATCTAGGTTGTTAATCGAAAGATTGGGGCTCCGCAAATGAATATTAATATTCTAAATTAACGAAAATTTGGCATTTCATCGCTGGTACAATAAAAAAAACTCAAGATTTTTTTGATTCGTCCCCGGTTTTCAAATCCTCACATTTTCTGCTATTTTTACACCAAATCATTGATCATGACATTTCCTGAGGAACTGAAATACACGAAGGATCACGAATGGGTTAAACTCGAAGGTGATAATGCACTCATTGGCATAACCGAGTTTGCACAAAGAGAATTGGGCGATATCGTATTTGTGGATATTACCACCCAAGGGGAGTCCTTGGATGCGAACGAGATTTTCGGATCCGTAGAGGCGGTGAAGACCGTTTCGGATTTGTATCTTCCCTTGGCGGGAACCGTTTCTGAAGTCAATGCGGAGCTGGAAACCAATCCTGAGTTTGTTAACCAAGACCCTTATGGCAAAGGATGGATGATCCGGCTCAAGGTTGACTCGAGCAAACTCGATGATGCCGAACTCATGGATGCAGCCGCTTACAAGGATATGGTGGGCGTCTAATCTTAATGAAACGGATCTTCCAGCCCGATTCACCCTATAAGACCGTAGCCATGGTTTTGGCTATAGGCTGGACGGTGTTGATATTCATCCTGTTTATGATGCCCGGATCGGGCATGCCCAAGGTACGCATCCCGCTTCCATTTGCCGACAAATGGATCCACGCGGGATTCTTTGCCGTGTTTTGTTTTCTATGGATGGCAGCAAACCCTTGTCGGGATCGAGGATACGCCAGGCTGCTTTGGGTCACGAGCCTGTGTTTTGGCTGGGTCGTCGAGTTTTTACAAGGCTACTTAAGCTATGGACGCAGTCACGATTATATGGATCTGCTGGCCGATGGGGTAGGAAGTCTAATGGGTATTGGATTATTTCGGGGGGTCGCCGCTTGGGTTGAGAAGCGAAGTGCTTCCCCATCCTTGGATCGTCCTTGATTGCAGGAGGCGCCTGCCCTGGATTAACCCATGATCGGCAGGAAATGATTAATTTAGTCGCGCGTAGTCCTTATGATGTATCGAAGCAAAGCCCCACTCCGCATCGGCCTGGGCGGAGGCGGAACAGATGTTAGTCCTTATTGTGATTTATATGGTGGCGCCATTCTGAACGCCACCATATCGCTGTATGCCCATGCTACCGTGGAACTACTGGACGAACCAAGCATCATCATCGAAGCCCGGGATAGAAACGAGTCGCAGACCCTTCCTTTAACCGAGAGCTTAGCCATAAATGGTAAGCTCGATCTGGCTAAAGGTGCTTATAATCGCCTGGTTCGGGAGTTTGGGCCTTTTCCTCAGGGGTTTCGGTTGACAACTTCCGTCGATGCTCCCGCGGGATCAGGACTGGGCAGCTCTTCCACCTTGATGGTGGCTATTATGGGTGCCCTGGCTGAATGGAGAAAATTTCCCTTGGGTGAATATGATTTAGCCCATCATTGCTATGAAGCAGAAAGAATTGACTTGGGCATGGCCGGCGGCAAACAGGATCAGTATGCAGCGACGTTTGGCGGCGTGAATTTTATGGAATTCTATGGCCAGGACAAGGTGATCGTAAATCCCCTGCGCATCAAGCCGAGCGTCCTCTACGAACTCGAGCACAACCTGGTCCTTTATTTCACGGATACTTCCCGTCTTTCGTCTACGATCATTGAGTCCCAGGCGCGAAACGTGAAGGAGAACCATCGGGAATCCATCGAGGCCATGGATCATCTTAAGGAGCAAGCAAGATGGATGAAAGAGGCGCTGCTTAAAGGAGAGGTCGATGAAATCGGTCGAGTCCTTGATTATGGATTCAAGCACAAAAAGAATATGGCCGCCGGTATATCCAATCCTAGATTGGATGAAATCTACGAGGCGGCGCTGAGATCCGGATCGACGGGCGGAAAAATCTCCGGGGCAGGTGGTGGAGGATTTATGATGTTTTATTGTCCGGGGAATACCCGTTATGCCGTTCAGGAGACCCTGGAAAAATTTGGCGGCCGTATACAGGCCTATCAGTTCACCGCACACGGCTTGGCGAGCTGGAGTATTTGATACTATGGAAACCATTATTCTGGCAGGGGGCCTGGGGAGCAGACTCAAATCCGTTATTGGGGACACCCCCAAAGCAATGGCCTTGGTGGACGGAAGGCCCTTTCTCTACTATCTTCTGCACTACCTTAAAAAACAAGGCATTTCGAAGGTATTGCTTTCCCTAGGCTATCAGCACCAAATCATCGAAAATGCCATCGCCGGAAAAAATTTCGGTTTGGAACTGAAGACAAACCTGGAAACAACCCCTTTGGGCACGGGCGGTGCGATTCGATTTGGAATGGAAAAACTCCAGGGGCCCCAGGTGCTGGTTATGAACGGCGACAGTTTCTTCGACTTTAGCCTTGCTGATTTCTTTTCCTTTCACAAGAAAAAGCAAGCGGCATGTACCCTTGCCCTGAAGAAAATGAAACAGTTTGATCGATATGGAAGCGTAGAAACGGATGAAACGGGCCGAATTTTTTCTTTTCGCGAAAAAGAATACCGGGAAACAGGCTGGATCAATACGGGCGTTTATCTCATCGATAAAGCACGGTTTATGCAAGCCACGGAGCCGGGACCCTTCTCCTTTGAGACCGCTTATCTTGAAAAGCAGTATAAGTCGGAACCGATCTTTGGGTTTCAGGCGGAGGGTTATTTTATCGACATTGGTGTTCCTCAAGATTATGCGCGAGCTCAACAGGAATGGAAAAACCGCTTCGATCTATGAGAATCTTCATTATTGGACCAGCCCATCCCTTAAGAGGAGGCGGAATCTCCACCTTCAATGAGCGTATGGCGCAAGCTTTCTTGGATGCCGGGCATGAGGTCGAAATCTATTCCTTTTCTCTGCAGTATCCGTCTTTTCTATTCCCGGGAAAATCCCAGTATACCCAAGAACCGCCCCCAGAAAATCTAATCATTCACTCCACGATTAATTCGGTGAATCCGTGGAATTGGATTCGCCAAGGCCGGAAAATCGCGGCCCGAAAGCCGGATCTGGTTATTATCCGGTTCTGGATCCCTTTTATGGGACCCTGTCTGGGCACCCTGGCCCGCATTATAAAAAACAATGGGCACAGCCGTATTCTATGCCTGGCTGATAATATTACGCCCCACGAAAGTAGACCTGGAGATGGGCTTTTCCTTCGATATTTCCTGCCTCCGGTGGATCGATTTATCACCATGAGCCGAGCGGTTCTACGAGACCTGGAAAGCAGAACCCGCAAGCCATCCATGTATCTGCCACATCCCATTTACGATAACTACGGGGATCCGGTTACGCGAACGCAAGCCTGTGAGCATTTGGGCTTGGACCCTCGTTTTCGTTATTTAATGTTTTTCGGATTTATCCGCGCCTACAAGGGTCTGGACTTGCTGTTGGAGGCCATGGCCTTACTCAAAAACGCAGCTCAGGAGTTTCGACTCCTGATTGCCGGTGAATATTATGAAGACCGAGAGAAATACGATCGGCTGATCCAGGAACGGGGGATCGAGGATCGGATTGTCCGGTTTGAGCATTTCATCCCCAACCAGGACATTCGGTATTATTTTGGGGCGGCAGACCTCCTTGTCCTACCCTACCGATCAGCGACCCAAAGTGGCATCATCCCCCTGGCCTACCATTTTGAGAAACCGGCCATCGTCACTCGGGTCGGCGGATTGGATGAAGTCATTATCGACGGAAAAACCGGTTATCTCACAGATGCGAATCCGGAGGCGATCGCAACCAGGATCCAGCAGTTTCTCCAACAGCCATCCGATTTTCCTTGGCAAAAACATATTCGAGAGGAAAAGAAAAAATATAGCTGGGATGCCTTTATCAACGCCATGTTGGAATTCTCCTTTCCTAAAACAGCGACCCGGGACCCGGCGGCATCGCCAGATTAAGGTGCGCATAAGCTTTAGCCGTCACCTCCCTTCCTCGGGGCGTACGCACCATAAACCCTTCCTGAATCAAAAAGGGTTCGTAGACTTCTTCGATGGTCTCCGGCTCCTCGCCCACCGAGGTTGCAATATTGTTAATCCCGGTCGGCCCCCCATGAAACTTTTCGATCAGTGTCCTTAAAAGCCGATTATCCATCTCATCCAGCCCATGTTTGTCCACATTCAAGGCTTTCAATCCATATTCGGCAATCTCCAGGTCAATACTTCCATTCCCCAGAACCTGCGCAAAATCCCGAATTCTTCTTAGCAGTCCGTTGGCAATCCTCGGCGTCCCCCGACTTCTTCCTGCAATCTCCAGGGCGGCCTCATCATCTAGGGCGATGCCCATAAGAGAAGCCGACCGAAGTAGAATGCCCTGGAGCACTTCCTTACTGTAATAATCCAGGCGAGACTTGATCCCAAATCGACTCAAGAGGGGGGATGTAAGCAATCCAGAGCGCGTGGTCGCTCCCACCAAGGTAAAAGGATGCAGGCTGATTTGGATGCTGCGCGCGGAAGGACCGCTGTCGATCATAATGTCGATCTTAAAATCTTCCATGGCGGCATAGAGGTATTCCTCCACGACGGTACTCAGCCGGTGAATCTCATCGATAAACAGCACATCCCGGGGCTCAAGGGAAGTGAGCAGCCCGGCCAGATCTGCCGGTTTTTCAATAACCGGGCCACTGGCTTCTTTAATTTTTACGCCCAGTTCATTGGCGACGATCCGCGACAACGTGGTTTTTCCCAGTCCAGGAGGTCCATGAAAAAGTATATGATCCAAGGATTCTCCCCGCTGGTTGGCAGCCTTGACAAAAATCCGCAGATTCTCAATAAGCTTAGGCTGGCCCGCAAATTCATCGATTCTTTGCGGCCTGATGCTGTTTTCATATTCCTTCTCCTGGGAATCCAGGTGTTCACGGGGTCTAATCGGCGAGCCTTCCATGGCATAAAGATAAGCATTTCCCGGCCGGCCAACTTTGTGCAAAGGGGAATTATACGATACCTTTGACTGAATCAATTTCCTACGGAATGAAATCAAAATCCTATAGAATGAACACCCGCCTCATTCATGCAGGCGTGGAACCCGATCCCAGTACTGGAGCCATTATGACGCCGATCTATCAAACCTCTACCTTCGTACAGGAGGCGCCCGGCGTTCACAAAGGATATGAATACGCCCGGACCCAAAACCCGACCCGAACGGCTTTACAGGACGCCTTGGCCGCCGTTGAAAATGGAAAACATGGAATCTGTTTTGCCAGTGGGCTGGCGGCCACCGATGCCGTCGCGCGTTTATTGGAACCCGGCGATGAAGTGATGGTTTCCCACGATCTCTATGGCGGAACATACCGGCTCTTCACTCAGGTGTTCGCCCGATATGGCATCGTCTTTCATTTTGTCAATATGAGCGATCCGGCCTCGGTCGAGGCGAAGCTGAACGATAAGACCAAAATGATTTGGATTGAAACGCCCACCAATCCTTTATTGCATATCGTGGATATCGAAGCCTACGCCCAGATCCGAAAAGATCGTAATCTTCTGCTGGTCGTCGATAACACTTTTGCCTCACCCTTTCTTCAAACGCCCCTGGACCTAGGCGCCGACATCGTTCTCCATTCCGCTACGAAGTATCTTGGGGGCCACTCAGATGTGGTTTTGGGAGCCTTAATCGTAAACGATCCATCCTTGGCCGATAAGCTGGCCTTCATTCAGAATGCCTGCGGAGCCGTTCCGGGGCCTCACGACTGCTGGCTGGTATTGCGTGGCCTGAAAACCCTGCATGTGCGCATGCAAAGGCATTGCGAGAATGGAGCCCGGATTGCCAGCTATCTTCGGGAGCACCCGAAAGTAGCTCGGGTATATTGGGCAGGTTTCCCCGACCATCCACTACACGAAGTGGCCAAAAAACAGATGCGGGATTTTGGGGGAATGATCTCCTTCGTCCTTAAAGAAGAAACCCCCGAAGCCGCGACCGAAGTATTGAAAAAGACCCGCCTGTTTGCCCTTGCAGAATCACTCGGCGGCGTCGAATCCCTGATTGGCCATCCCGCCTCGATGACACATGGATCCATACCGCGCGAAGAACGTCTTCGCAACGGGCTCAGCGATGCGCTGATCCGGCTTAGCGTAGGGATCGAGGATGTAGAGGATTTAATCGAGGACTTGGAACAAGCCTTGGGTTAAACGACCTGAGCTGATCGCTGCCGATCTTGGTAGCGCAGAAGAAATCAAGGTAAGGAGGTTGCAGCGTTTTGCGACCTCTTTTTTCTTTCTTTCTAGCTTTCTAGCTTTTTCTGAGACTCTCCATAAAACTCCCCGAACCAATCCATTGCCTTCACCGCTCCGATCAAAGCAGCGATCCAGCCGATACCACTAAGGGG
>CAZYEZ010000020.1:0-19381 GCA_964646775.1 uncultured Chitinophagaceae bacterium
AAACAGACCTACATCATTTGCAATGGATTTAAGACCAAGGCATACACCCGCAATATTGCCCGGCTCATCAATGACGGGTTTGTGAATCTAATTCCCGTGCTCGATAACAAGCAGGAATTTGAAGACTATAAGAAATCCATTCGCTCTACCTCTCCGGTTCAAATAGGGATACGCATTGCCAGCGAAGAAGAACCGACTTTTGATTTTTACACTTCCCGGTTGGGTATCCGCAGTAGAGATGTCTTGGAATTCTATGTGGATAAGGTAAAGGGGAATACCAAGTTTCAGCTGAAGATGCTCCATTTCTTTATGAATAAAGGCATTAAAGATGATATCTACTATTGGAGCGAATTGAATAAGGTCCTCAATCTTTATTGTCAGCTAAAGAAGATTTGCCCTGAACTGGACAGCCTAAATATCGGGGGCGGTTTTCCCATCAAGCATTCCCTGGCCTTCGATTACGACTATAAATACATGGTCAATCAGATCGTTTCCAATATCAAGAAAGTTTGCAAACGCAATAAGGTCCCGGTTCCACATATCTTCACCGAATTTGGCTCCTATACGGTGGGCGAAAGCGGCGCGGTCATCTATCAAATTCTCGATGAGAAAATGCAAAATGACCGAGAAATATGGTATATGATCGATAGTTCATTCATCACCACTTTGCCCGATACCTGGGGGATTGGGGAGAAGTTCTTACTTCTACCCATTAACAATTGGGACAAGGAATATCAAGAAGTGCATTTGGGCGGACTAACTTGCGATAGCCACGATTTTTACACTTCCGAAGAGCACGTGAATGCGGTCTTTCTTCCCAAGATCGATAAGCAGAAAGGGGCCGAGCCCCTTTATATCGGCTTTTTTCACACCGGCGCCTATCAGGATCAGCTGGCCGGATATGGAGGAATTAAGCATTGCATGATTCCCTCACCCAAGCATGTGGTGGTCGAGTACGACAAGAATGGGAAACTGGTGGACTGGCTCTATGCCAAAGAGCAATCCGCCCAAAGCATGCTCAAGCTGCTCGGTTATATTTAGACTTCAGGCCTGCAGGCAAAAAACAACGATGCTCCTTTTCTTCCCATTCCGCTTAAGTGGGATGGGGCGAAGAAAAAGAGCATCGTTCTAAGCATTGACCTAGGCCCGCCTTTGGGTCTCGTTCTTATCGTACTGGAATTTCCTTGATCGTAGGCGTCGAAGGCTTGCGTTTTGGAATGCGAATTTCCAGGATGCCGTTTCCGTGTCGGGCTTCAATCTTTTCACTGTCCATATTCTCGGAAAGATGAAAACTTTTCTGATAGCTGGAGCGTAGATATTGTTTACTCGATCCTTCTGCATCTTCGTTTTCCTCCGTTTTCTCTACCTCATAGGAGACAGAAAGCGTATTGTCCTGAGCTTTAAGAACGATGTCTTCTTTGTTTACCCCGGGCATGACGATGTCTAATTCATAGGCATCCTCGGTCTCCGAAATATGGTAGCTGGGTTCAACCGGTCTGGAAAGACCCCAATCGGCGTAAGTCCAGGGATTGCGGAAAAAGTCTTCAAAATGAGGCCAGGCATTCCATGAATCCCGACGGGATAATTTGGTTCTATCTTTCATTTTTTTAAAGTTTTGGTTCATTACAGACCACACAAATTCTATACCCTCAAGATTATAAGGACAATCTGTCAGTAAGTCTCTGAGAATCAAGGACACAATGTCATCTCTCTTGTCTTGGCGAATTTGGGCCCCTTTTGCCTTTGTTGAGCAATCAGCTTTGAAAGACCTACAAATTTTGAAGATTTACCAAAAAAGGAAACCCCGCTCAGAAAAGAAGCGCCCAAATCCCCTTCATCTTTTTGAACAAAAATTTTGTTCCACGAAGAGGGTTTTATACATTTGTGGGACTAACGAGGGGTTAGTAAGTACAATCCATATCCGACCGGTCATTTATTTGCTGGTCGGATTTTTTTTGCCTTTAGCTGCAGAAACAGACCTTCACTAAACTTCTCTTACATAATCATCCACCGTATGGAATAAGAATTCCGGATACAGGTCACTGAATTTCTTATGTACAAATCCTCCTAATAGAGGTCGAGGCGCGGGCTGTCCCAAGGCTTCGGTAGAGCAGGCTTCCAAATCATATTCAACATGGGGAAAAGCCTGCAATACGCGGAGTGCGAGTTCCACCCGGTTCATGTAATCGGTGCCGCCAATATGGAAAATTCCGGTTCGCCGATCCCGAATGAGTAGATACATAGCTCGGGCAATATCCCATGCATTGGTGGGGGAGGCGTACTGATCATAGGGAAGGCGGAGGCGAAGCTTTTCGGCAGCCAGACATTGGCTTAAGATGCGAGCGACGAAATTTTTTCCTCGCGCTTCTTTACCATAAACATTAGTTACGCGCAAGATCAGCGCCTGGGGAATGTTTTCTAGTACATAGCGTTCTGCTTCCCGTTTGTGAGTCCCATAAACACTCAATGGGTTGGGAGTATCTTCTTCTCTATAGGGGCCTTGCATTCCATCAAAAACATAATCCGTGGAAAGGTAAACAAACCCGAGTTTTCGATCTCGTGCCCAGTCTACGAGGTTCATCGTGCTCTGCACCGTCTTTTCATAACTTTCTTCAGGATGCTGCTCGCAATAGTCGACATGGGTTAGGGCTCCGCAATGGACAATGGTATCGGGGTAGGGGTCGTCCAATCGATGATTTCTTGGATCCTGGAGATCCAGGGTATTAAAGAATACCGTGTGGGGCAGTGGGTAGGAGTAATGGCTGCCCGTTACCGTCCATCCCTGCTGTTTGAAATAATTCCAGCAATTGCCTCCGATGAGGCCGGAGGCCCCTGCAATAAAGATGTTCATAGTTTCTTGTTGAAGTGAAAGAGGCGATGCGACCCAGGTCTAGGGGTCGCATCGCCCTTCTTCAAAGACTAAATCATGCCATGCTTTCCTTGGGAACCGATCCGATTTGCGGCATTTCTTGAGGATAGAGCTTATTATCTAGTTTTTCTCTGAGTGCTGAAAAGGCAGAAAGGGTAAGATCGATATCCTCGTCGGTATGGACCGCAGTGGGAATGAGCCTTAAAATGATCTGACCCTTGGGAATCACGGGATAGACCACGACCGAACAGAAAATGTTGTAATTCTCCCGCATGTCGTAGATAAGCTGCGTGGCATCAAAAAGTCCTCCCTTCATATGGACCGGGGTTACGGGTGTATTGGTTGTACCGATATCAAACCCTCTTTCTACCAGTCCAGACTGAAGCCTTCTTACATTATGCCAAAGCTTTTCTTTCAGTTCAGGGCGGGTTCTGAGTAACTCGAGGCGCTTGCGATTCCCTAATACAATGGCCAGGGGCAGCGATTTAGCAAACACCTGAGATCGCATATTATAGCGCAGATAAGTGAGTACTCCTTTATCTGCGGCCAGGAAACCCCCAATGCTGGCCATCGACTTAGCAAAGGTCGAGAAGTAGATATCAATGCCGTCCATGCACTGCTGTTCTTCTCCAATCCCGGCCCCGGTTTTCCCCATGGTTCCAAATCCATGCGCATCGTCGACAAAAAGACGGAATGAAAACTCTGATTTTAAGGCGATGATTTCGGCAATCCGACCCTGGTTTCCAGACATGCCAAACACGCCTTCCGTAATGAGGAGAATCCCTCCGCCGGTTTGCTTGGCTTTTTCTGTTGCCCTTTGGAGTTGTTTGCGGCAATCTTCGACATCATTATGCTTATACACGTAGCGGTGCCCAGGATGAAGTCGCATTCCGTCGATAATACAGGCATGGGATTCGGCATCATAAACGATGACGTCATGGCGGCTTACCAGACTATCAATGGCCGAAACCATACCCTGGTAGCCGTAGTTAAACAGCATGGCATCTTCCTTACCTACGAATTGCGCCAGCTCTGCTTCGAGGGCTTCATGGTTCTGGGAGTTGCCGCTCATCATGCGTGCTCCCATGGGGGAGGCCAGACCGTATTGGGCGACGGCTTCGTTATCTGCCGCTCGAACCTCTGGATGGTTGGCTAAGCCCAGATAGTTGTTAAGGCTCCAGATAATGCACTCCCGCCCTTGAAACTTCATTCGGTTGGCGATTTCCCCTTCCAGCTTAGGAAAGGCGAAGTAACCGGGCGCCTTCTCTGCATAATCGCCGATGGGGCCGAGCCGTTTTTCAAACTTGGAAAATAGGTCTGTCATCATGAAGAAAATAATAAAGTAGTGATGTTTTTGTTGGTAATTTGACCGCAAAATTAGCGAATATTTACCACAACCTCAGAATACCTAAGCGGGGGGCGACCCGTGAGCGGGTAGAAAACGGCCATAAAAATTTGGGTGCCCCGGGGTCCTAAATACTTATTGGAGCGGTGTTCGCCCGGCATCAAAAGGCCGACGTCGGTTCGTTTTGGGATAGGCGCCCATCGACGCAGAACTTAGGAGTTCCCTAATCCTTTCCACTTGTCTTTGACCTCCTGGAGCTTTAGCAGCGCTTCTAAAGGGGTGAGGTGATGTACATCAATCTCATCGAGATAGGATTCCCATTCTTGCCAGCTCGAGGACAATGGATCGGGCAGTTCAAATAACTGAAGTTGAACGGCCTGGGGCTCATTCACCTCATTCATAGGGGTCGCGCCTTGCTGATGGAGTGCTTCCATCCGAGAAAGCACTTTCTCCGCCTTGGCGAGCAAGGCTTCAGGCATACCGGCCATCCGGGCCACTTGAATGCCAAAGCTGTGGCGGCTTCCTCCCGGCTTTAATTTTCGCAGGAACAATGCCTTGTTCTCTGTTTCACGATGACTGATGTGGTAATTCTTTACACCAGCGTATAGCCCTTCCATTTCATTGAGCTCATGATAATGCGTAGCAAAAAGAGTCAGGGGCTTATGCATATGACCACTAAGATATTCTACGATTGCCCAGGCTAAGGAGATTCCATCGTAGGTGCTGGTACCCCGTCCAATTTCGTCGAGAATAACCAGGCTGTGAGGGCTTAAACCATTCATGATGCTCGCCGTCTCATTCATTTCGACCATGAACGTGCTTTCCCCGCCGCTTAAATTATCCGAAGCACCGACGCGGGTGAAAATTTTGTCTGTACGACCAATCCGGGCCGCTTGGGCGGGCACAAAGCTTCCCATATGCGCCATTAAAGTGATGAGGGCAGTTTGGCGAAGCAGGGCTGACTTACCGCTCATGTTCGGGCCGGAAAGAAGGATGATCTGCTGCGTGTCTTTGTTCAAATGGAGGTCATTGTCGATGTAGGGCTCGGTCGCAGGCAGGACCTGCTCGATGACCGGATGCCTTCCAGCTTTGATATCAATTACGGAATCCGAGACCAGCTCCGGCTTCACGTAATGGTAGTCTTCTGCATTCTTGGCAAAGCAGGATAACACATCTATTTGGGCGATCCGCTGCGCATTGCGCATTAATTGATGCATTTTGGTGCTTAAAGCGCGCACAAAATCCTGAAATATCTGTTGTTCGAGCTCTAGTATTTTTTCCTCGGCACCCAGTATTTTCTCTTCGTATTCTTTTAGCTCCGGCGTAATGTATCGCTCGGCATGGGTAAGGGTTTGCTTTCGTATCCAATCCGATGGGACCTTATCGCGATGGGCATGCGTGACCTCGAGGTAATAGCCGAAAACATTATTATATGCCACTTTGAGCGAATGGATCTGCGTTCGCTCCGCTTCCTTTTTCTGAATCGACACCAATTTGTGTTTGCCTCCATGGGAGATGGACCGCAGCGCATCGAGTTCAGCATCGACCCCATCGGCGATAAATCCACCTTTTAAAGTCTGTGCCGGGGCATCCGGACGGATGGTCTTTTGGATGGACTCGTAGATGGCATCCATGGGCTCGATTTCTGAGCTAAGCTGATCCAGAGGTTCTCCTTTTTTACATGCCGAAAGCAGGATGGGCACCTGGGCTGCCTGTTTTAATGAAAGGGCAAGTTGATAGACCTCTCTGGGGTTAACCCGCTGCAAGGAAACCTTAGCGGCAAGCCGTTCTAAGTCTCCCAAAGACTGCAGGCAATCCCTTAGCGGGCCCGCATGCTGAGGGTTTCGATAGAACCAGTCCACCATTTCGAGGCGTCGCTCAATGAGCGAGATGTCGGTTAATGGAAAAAGAATCCAGTGGCGAAGCAGCCGCCCACCCATTGGGGTCTGCGTTTGGTCCAGCGCCTGAAGCAACGAGTATCGATTCTGCTCCTCATCATGCTGGGGCAGAAGCTCTAGATTGCGAATTGTGAATCGGTCCATCCATAAGGCATCGTCTGGACGGAGACGATGAACCGCATTCAAGTGACCGAGATGCGCCTGCTGTGTTTCCTTTAGGTAATGGAGCACTGCTCCAGCCGTAATCGTGGCCAGCGGAGCGTCTTCGATTCCGAACCCTTTAAGTGAATGGGTTGCATAATGGGTCTCGAGGGTGTCGCGGGCATACCGTCTCTGAAATATCCAGTCCTCCATGGCGTAAGGATAGGCCTTGGTTTCTATCCAGGAAGCAAATTCCTTATGCTGGGAGCGGGTAAGGATGATCTCGGAAGGTTGAAAACTCTGGATCAGTTTCTCAATGTACTCCATGCTGCCTTCGGTGCTATAAAAGGCTCCGGTGGAAATATCCGTAAAGGATAGCCCGGCCTTATCCCCTTCGCGCAAAAAGGCCGCCAGGTAGTTGTTGGTCTTGGTTTGAAGGAGGTTGTCTGAGGTCGTCACGCCTGGGGTAACCAGTTCTGTTACGCCCCGCTTCACGATACCTTTGGCGTTTTTTGGGTTCTCTAACTGGTCACAAACGGCCACGCGATAACCCGCTTTGACGAGCTTGTGTAAGTAATTATGGAGCGAATGATGGGGGAACCCTGCTAGGTCTACAGAATGGGCGGCGCCGTTTGATCGCTTCGTTAGCGTGATGCCCAGTACGGAAGAAGCAATGCGCGCATCTTCATCGAAAGTCTCATAAAAATCACCGACGCGAAACAGCAAGACGGCGTCGGGGTGTTTTGATTTGATCTCCCGATGCTGCTTCATCAACGGGGTTTCCTTTTTTTTGCTGGTCGCCATAGCAGTGCAAACCTATGAAAATCACCACGGATTTCAGATTCGGAATAGGGGAGGGTCCGCGATGGGGATGGGCACTCCCCTGGTTCTAGAAACGGGACAAGGCCCTTTCCCCCAAGTTTTTAGGAGAGAAAGGGCCCTGTCTTAAAAACCGATGCCAATTTCAGGCGGTGAAATTTATTCAAAGTCAATCAGTTCGACTTCAAATACCAGAATGGAATTGGGTTTGATGGGGCCTTGCCCATTGGGGCCATAGGCGAGATGGGAGGGAACATATAAAACACCTTTTTGACCTTTGGCCAGGTAGGCGATACCTTCATCCCATCCTTTAATTACCATGCCTTGTCCTAACTGAAATACAAAGGGTTGCACGTGTTGAAACTGCGGGTCAACATTCGAATCAAACTTCGTGCCGTCTAAAAATTTCCCTGTGTAGTTCACGGTAACGCGGCTGCCAATTCCAGGCCTTTCCAGCGAAGAACCGGGCTCCAGCGTATAATAGAGACCCGAGGCCGTTTTGGTAGGTTGAATATTTTCCTTCTTAAAATGTTCTTGGAGAATTTGATCGTCGATCGCCATTTGCTCTTTGGTCATCTCCTCTATACTGCGAACAGAAATCAATTCCACCTCGTAGATGACATGCTGACCTACGCCCACGTTCATCCAGGCCTGCTTGGGCACGCCTGCGGCGACCATGGAATCCACGGATAGCCGAAACTGGGCATGATCGCCGGCGGTCATCAGCTGGATCCCTTCACTCAGATCGCCGGGATACTGGGCAGGTGCATAAGGAAAGGAGACCGGTTGATCCTGATTTAAACTACGGCTATTGAAAATAACCGTTGTGTCTACCTGCGCATGGATATGGACTTCAATCATATCGCCTGGGCCGGGATGGTGACTGCCGGGCTCATCTTTAATGAAACGGTATTCTAATCCGGTGGAGGTCGACTGATAGCCGCCTTCCTGGGCGTTAGAGGGTAGGCTGAAGCCGGCAAAGGCAAGCATCAGGGCAAATGGGGTGGCCGATTTAAACATATTGGCGTTTATTTTAATCATTGTATTATTTAGCGGTGGGCCCAGGCTGCGAATTCGTAGTTTCTAATTGCCATCGACGCCGTGACCCTAGACGATAGATCCCCTTTACTAGTCTTGGACATCGGTGACCTCTAGTTCAAATACCAGCGGGGCATTGGCTTCGATAACGGGACCGGGAGGATTGGATCCATATCCCAAAGGCGAGGGGATGAAGAATCTCGCTTTGGTACCTTTCTTCAAAAGCAGAATGCCTTCATTCCAGCCTTCGATCATATCGCGACCCGCCGTAAACTGGAAGGGCTCTACATGGCTAAATTGGGGATCTACATTCGAGTCGAAAGGTACTCCTGCCAAATTCGTTCCTGTATAATTGACGGTTACGCGCTGGCCTGCCCGAATTTGAGCGCCGGAACCTGGCCGGTCAATAATATAGTAGAGCCCAGAAGCGGTTTTCTCGGGATTAATTCCTTTTTCCTTGAAATATTCCTGGAGTATCTGGTCTTCTTTCTCCAGCTGTTCATTGGCAAATTGCTTCTGTTCTTCTTCAAACTCCTCGGATGTTTTTACATCGATCAAGGAAATCCGGTAGGTGAGCCGTTGCCCAGACTCCATGAATTCCGGGAACATGCCCTGGCTGGTTTTTCGCATAGAGTCCACAGAAACTCGGAAAATCGCGCTGTCCCCAGGGGTCATCATGGCCATACCTTCGTTCCAGTCCCCTTTGAACATGGCGGGCATCAGCGGGAACTCGATAGGCTCATTCGGACTTATTTGCCGAGAATCAAAAATCACCGTATCTATTTTCTGATCCTTGTAAACAATTTCAAAATGCAATTTTACAATGTCTCCTTCCTTGGGGCTGTTTCCTCCTGGTTGATCGCGTGCGATATAATACTCCAGTCCAGACTCGGTTGTTTTAAAGTTCTCGGACTGGCATGAATAAAGGCCCATAAGGGCCAGGCAAAAGCTGAAATAGTAGGCGGGTTTTATCATGGTTTTTAAGTTAGCGGGGGTGAATATCGGACAAAATTTCTTTAAATCTCCGTTCAGTTTCCGCAAGAGGCAAATCGGAACGGCCACCTGCGGCATGGAAATGGCCACCACCGGAGAAGTGGCGGCGTGCAAACTCGTTGACATTAAAAGTTCCCTTACTGCGAAATGACAGCCTTACTTCCTCTCCTTTTTCGGTAATCAAGGTGGAAAATTGAACGCCCCGAATGCTCAGCGGATAGTTTACCAGCCCTTCCAAATCGCCGGGTTGAATGCTGTAGGATTTCATATCCTGGCGGGAAAGCGTAATAAGCCCCGAGTGGAACTGCGGAAATATCTCCATTTTTTGTAGCAGCACAAATCCTAAGAATCGCATACGATTCAGGGACCAGCTATCATAAACGGCTTCATGAACCCTACCATGTTGCAACCCTCTTCGCTTCAGATCGGCCACCATTTCATGGACGGAAGCCGAAGCCACCTCAAATCGAAAGGAGCCGGTATCGGTCATCACCCCTGTATAAAGGCAGGCAGCAATGTCTGGATTGATTTGATCTTGGCCGCCATGAAGGAGGATAAAATCATAAACCATTTCGGCGGTGCTGCTTTTTTGAGGAATACTCATGCCGTAGTCCCATCCTGGCCCGGGGTAGAGGTGGTGGTCAATCAGTACTTTTAGGCCCGGAGCCCGCTCTATCGACTCTTCCATATATCGGGTGCGAGAGAAGTGATTAAAATCCAGACCGAAGACGACGTCGGCCTCGGCAAGCGCAGCGAGGGGCTTTCGGGCGTCCTGTTCAAAATTTAACAGCTGATCTACTCCCGGTAACCATTCCAGAAAATGAGGTACGGCCGAAGGAAGAACCGCCGTAACTTCATGGCCGCAACCTTCGAGATATTGCTTTAAGGCCAGAACACTTCCAACCGCATCGCCGTCAGGACGATAATGCGTAGTGATCCAAACCTTTCGGGGAAAAGTGAGCAGAGGAAATATATCTTGAATTTGATGCATGTTGCCAGGCGGATAAGGAAAGGGCAAAACTAGCAATATTATAAGAGAAAGGTTTTCCCGATTTCTTAAATCTCTGTTTTTTTTCACCAAGGATAGTTAAGAATTTCCGTCCATCGTTTTCCCTGGTTTTGGCTCCGAGGCGAAGCATGGAAATTATATCGGGGTTCGGGGGATTTTGCCTTAACTTTGGCGGCAAATTTATCCGCTCATTTCTTATCAATTATTACCTTACTCGTATGATGAAACCGAACACGAATTACACTTTTACCATGGTGAAGCCGGATGCGATCCAGGATGGACATCTTCCGGGCATTCTCCAAATGATTCAAGATGCAGGATTTCGGATTGTAGCCATGAAGTATACGCGCCTAAGCTTAGATCAGGCAGCAAGGTTCTATGATATTCATAAGGAACGTCCTTTTTTTGCATCCCTAATTGAGTTTATGAGCAGTGGGCCGATCGTCGCAGCCATCCTGGAGAAAGAGGACGCCGTTGCTTCTTTCCGCAGTTTAATCGGAGCTACCAATCCCGCCGATGCCGCCGAAGGAACCATTCGCAAAAAATTCGCACGTTCCTTAGGCGAGAATGCAATTCACGGATCCGATAGCGACGAGAATGCAGATTTGGAATCGAGCTTCTTTTTCAGCCAACTGGAGCGGTTTACGCAGTCTTAGTTAAAAGGTTTTCCCCCGAGGGCGGAAGAAGATCGACGAAACCAACGCATAAATGAAATGGAATCATAATTGATCGAGACAGATCCCGGTTTTTCTGTTAAATTTGTCCCGTTTGAAATCCCTTATAGACCATAATCGGATCCAGATCACCCTGCAGAGACTGGCTCATCAGCTCCTGGAGAACCATCCTTCATGGGCGAATTCTGCCATCGTGGGAATCCAGCCGAGGGGGACCAGACTCTCCGATCGCATCGTCGACTACCTGCGCAATTGGACGGGTGACCGACATATTGCTTACGGGAAACTGGATATCACTTTTTATCGGGATGATATCCACCAGGGAGGCGTACTGGTACCCTCTACCACCGATATGGATTTTGGCGTATCGGGGAAGCGGGTTATCCTAATCGATGATGTGCTCCATACAGGGCGAACCATCCGCGCAGCCATGGATGCACTTCTTGACTTCGGGAGGCCGGAGGCCATTGAACTCATGGTGCTCATCGATCGACGCTTTAGCAGAGAACTGCCGATTCAACCCGATTATACCGGGCTGGCCGTGGATACGATTATGAGCCAGAAAGTATTGGTGAAGTGGGAGGAAACAGATGGGAAGGATGAAGTGATATTGCTAGACTAAATGTAGGTTATCGAATCATATGTCATTGTCCGTAAAGCATTTACTGGGTATCAAAGATCTGACAGGGGCGGATATAGAGTCGGTATTTCATACGGCCGATAATTTCAAACAGGTTCTTCAGCGTCCCGTCAAGAAAGTGCCCAGTTTAAGGGACACCACCATTGCAAATATTTTCTTTGAAAATTCAACACGAACCCGAATATCTTTCGAAATCGCCGAGAAGCGCCTAAGTGCGGACGTGGTAAACTTTTCGGCTTCCGGTTCATCGGTTTCGAAAGGCGAAACCCTCGTCGATACCGTCAACAATATTTTGGCCATGAAAGTCGATATGGTGGTATTGCGTCACGCGGCTTCGGGGGCCCCATGGTTTCTGGCGGATCATATTGATGCCCGGATCATCAACGCGGGCGATGGAACCAACGAGCATCCAACTCAGGCATTATTGGACGCCTATTCGATCCGTGAACGGCTGGGGCAGGTGAGGGGAAGGCGCGTAGCGATTTTAGGAGACATAGCCCATTCTCGTGTTGCCCTTAGTAATATTTTTTGCCTTCAGAAGCTGGGTGCGGAAGTATTGGTTTGTGGACCGCCAACCTTAATCCCGAAACACATTCAGTCTCTTGGTGTTCAGGTTACTTATGATTTACGCAAGGCTTTAGAATGGGCGGAAGTCGTCAACGTGCTTCGAATTCAATTGGAGCGGCAGTCGAAGCCTTTGTTTTCGACTCTTCGAGAATACGCCCTTTATTTTGGCCTGAACCGAAAGCTGGTCGATGGCTTGGAGAAGGAGCTGGTAATCATGCACCCGGGCCCCATAAATCGAGGCGTCGAGATTCACTCGGAGCTTGCCGATAGTCACCGATCCATCATCCTAGACCAAGTGGAAAATGGCGTGGCGATCCGCATGGCGGTCTTGTACCTTCTTAGCGGAAACGGAGAATTTGCTGAGTTGAATCAGGGTTCGTCTTAAGCAGCGCTGTTTGATGCTTCGAATCGGATTCTGATTTCGAAGTGCCAGATTTTTTTCGGTATAGCCGATACCGATCGAGCGAAGTCGGCTGCTCTTCAAAGGATAACTTAGACAGGCATTGGTCGAAGCTTCCCTGGCAAAGAGATTTGTCTAAGAGGATATAATTGGCCCTATGATAGTCCGACCTTGTCTCCAGGTGTATGTATCGCTGCCCATAGGAGAGAAAACTATAGGCTCTTTCCATGGACTGGCATATGCCAATTTTTTCGTCTAAAGGGATATAATCGGGAAGCTTTTTGATTTCTTGGATCAATGCCTGGTCTCTTCCGATTTGGCCAAATTTAGTGGTCAAATAGCCGACTGAACCGAAACTCAAAAGGAAAGCAACGAAAATGAACCCCTTCTGAAGCATCCCGGAAATCTTCACTCGAGATAGGGCATTTTCGACATAGGGCCATAGGAAAACCCCTGCGGCCAGGCTAAAAAATGGGAAGGCAGGCAGCAGATAGAACGATCGCTGCTTTATGCTTGCCAAGATCGGCAGGGATGCCGAAAGTCCTACAAGGAGAAAAAAAACGCCCATGGACTTTGCTGAAGGAGAATACCTAAGTCGCCAGGACCTGATTTTGCTCCATAGAATAAAAATGAGCATAAGACCTAGCATGGGGGAGAGCTGCAGGGTCATTTCCCTTAGTAAGTCCCATCGCCCAAGGGCGGTTTCAACTTTCTCTCTTTTGCCGGAAAGGGCCATGAACACCTGAAGATTAAGGTAATCTCCCAGCCGCGCCCATGCACCCGGCCAGAATCCAAGGAGGCCATAGAAGACGATGAGCAGGCCAAATAAAGCCAAACTTAGATAAAACCCCTTCCTGACATGTTCCCGCTGGACGAAAAGCGCATAAAGCAAAGGTGCAGCCAGGGGGAATAGGCCGACGGGGCCCTTCGTGAGGGTGGCGCCAAATAAATGGAGGCCGGCTAAGCTAATCCAAAAGGCCGTCCGATCAGAGGTTTTAGATTGCATGGCGCGTACCACAAAATAGACGGACCAAAGCGTGAACATGGCCATGGTCGCATCCAGCAGGTTATTGGGATAACTCCATATTACGGTCGGTATCAGCCCCCAGCAGAAAATCGGCAAAGCGACCGCCCGGTGGATTCCAGGGTAGGGAATACGTCGCCAGAGAAGCATCATGGCTCCTAGAGTGAAGAGCAGAATGGTTAGACAGTAAATCCTTTCTGTATACAGGTGATCGCCCAGTGCGAGAAAGAATAAGGATTGAAGACCCATGTGCAGGGGAGGGTGCTCCACGAACGGGCCGTCCCCACGAAAATATAAGCTCCAAAAGCTTCCTTTTCCCTCGGCCAGATTCCGCGAAAGGGAAGCGTAGGTTACCCCGTCAAAAAACATTCCTTCGGGTATGGCTCTGTCAAAAAAGGCGACCAATATGAAAAGGAAGGCACCCCAGCATAAGAATCGATACGAAAAGTCTCTGGAATCGATCACGGTTGGCATGTATTTGGCCTCCAAATTACATTCTTTCCAAGTTGAATGGAAAAATAGGTTCTTCTTAAACCAGAGAGGTTATGGCAACCTCGTGGGACGGGTATCCCACAAATAAAAACATGCCCCGTATGGGGCATGTCCAAATTGATAATAAAGTTTATGAATCTAGAGAACTTGAACATTCACGGCGTTCAAGCCTTTTTTGCCATTTTGAACTTCATATCTTACTTTGTCGTTCTCTTTGATTTCATCAATCAGTCCAGAGACGTGCACAAAGATGTCTTCCTGACCATTGTCAGGTTTAATGAAACCAAAACCTTTGGTTTCATTAAAGAATTTTACTGTTCCTTCTAACATTGGTTGTAATTATTCGGTAAAGGTAGAACTATATTATTAAACGAAACAAAAAATATTATAGGAACGCATCCCACGCCTCTCTGGCTGTCTCTGGCCTATGAAAATACCGTAGCCAAGCGGGTGTGATCTGCATGGAAGTTTTCTGGAGGTGGTGGAATTTTTATATTTTGCCGCCTTGCCGCCTAATTCAACTAACGCCATGGGGTTTTTAACCAGCCTTGTCAATCGTTCAAAGTACTACAATCAGCTCCGATATTCACCGATACCGGATCGTCTCTTCGAAGCATGGACGGGCCAATTGAAAAAGAATATTGCCCTCTATCAATCCATATTACCTCCGGACCAATGGAAGGATCAATGGGTTTTTGACATTGGAGCCAACAAGGGAAATAAGACTCGGGCTTTTCTGGATTTGGGGGCAAAAGTGCTGAGCGTGGAGCCGGAGCGCAAGTCCCTGGAAACCTTGCGCTACCGATTTGGAAAGAATGGCCGTGTCGAAATACTTGCTAAGGGAGTATCGGACACTCCTGGAGAGGTTCGCCTTTTTGTCAAGGATTACCGTTCCGGTTACAACACCCTGAGTGAAAAATGGAAGCAGGAGGGACAGCAGTCCAAGGAAGTTTTAGAGAGTTATCTGGTTCCGGTGACCACCATGACCGAACTCATCAAGACCTATGGTAAACCCTTGTTCGTAAAAATTGATGTCGAAGGCTTTGAACTGGCCGTTTTAAAGGGCTTGAACCAACCGGTTCCATACCTCATTTTTGAAGCGAACCTCCCCGAGTTTCGGGAAGAAACCCATGCCATTATCCACCATATCAATACCGTTTACCAATCGCGGTTCAGCATAAATTTCGTGATCAAAGAAACGCTAATGAAGGAATGGGTTAGTATGGAACAGGCGCTTACCATGGTGGATCATTTTGATTACCATGGCGTGGAGATTCTGATCAGGGAAGACTAACCTATGAACAGGAATTTCTGATTCATCCTCCCTTAGATTTAGACGATTCGGATTGCTAAGGGGCATTGGGGACAGATGCCCCCATCAACTTATAAGTTTGGCACTTTCGAAGCATCCGCTCTTAGAGGTCGTAGCGAAGGCGTTTTTTGTAGTTGCCATCCGGAGCTTTTGATTATCTAATAAAAAGAGCCTGACTGATGCCCCGGTACCGCTTCTTCGGAATTCCTGCTTTTTCTGAATCTAATGAAATAAAATCCTTAATTTTGTATGTCTCTAGGAGATTTGGCGGCCTTGGAACCATGCCAATCGAATTAGATCGACTAAATAAAAAATAATCCGTAACATTCCCTTTTTTGAAATTCGAAGAGTTTAACGTGGATCCGGACCTATTGGACGGACTTGCAGACATGGGTTTTCATAAACCCACCCCCATACAAAAAGAAGCCATACCCCTAATTCTTGAAGGCCGTGACTTGGTCGCCTGTGCGCAAACAGGCACAGGAAAAACAGCAGCCTATTTGATTCCCATTCTAAATAAGATTCTAGATGTGGAACAGGGTTTTGTCAACTCACTCATTCTAGCTCCAACTCGAGAGCTTGCTCAACAGATCGATCACCAGGTGGAAGGGTTGGGATATTATATTGGTATCAGCTCCATACCCATTTATGGGGGTGGGGATGGCCATGTTTGGGAGCAGCAAAAGAAGGCCATCCAAGCAGGTGTAGACATCATTATTGCCACGCCAGGGCGCCTCATTTCTCATCTCAGTTCCGGCGCATTAAAGCTGGATCAGATTCATCACCTCGTTTTAGATGAAGCGGACCGAATGCTCGACATGGGATTTTATGAGGACATCATTCGCATAACCAGTTACCTGCCTAAGGAGAGGCAAACGATGCTGTTTTCTGCCACCATGCCGCCGAAAATCAGAAAATTGGCGAGCTCCATATTGAATGACCCCGCAGAAGTCAGTCTCTCGATTTCGAAGCCTGCAGCAGGCATCGATCAGCGCGCATACCTTGTAGATAATGAGCACAAAACGGAGTTGCTCCGCCAGATTCTGAATACAGGAAATTTCTCTCGCATCTTGATTTTCGCATCGACGAAAGAAAATGTCAAGAAGCTTCATAGAGAGCTGAATCAAAGAGGACTCAAGAATAAGGCATTTCATTCAGATCTTGACCAACGGGAAAGAGAAGAAATTCTAAGATCCTTCAAAAGCAATCAGCTTCCCGTACTTGTCGGGACGGACGTCCTTAGTCGGGGCATCGACGTCGATGGGATTGATCTTGTGATCAATTTTGACGTCCCAAACGATCCAGAGGATTACATTCATCGGATTGGTAGAACAGCTCGGGCTGCGCAAACCGGTACGGCCATTACGTTTATCAATTTCAAGGACCAGAATAAAGTCCAAAGTATCGAGGAACTTATGGGCGAAGAAATCCCCAAAACCAATCCGCCTGCGCCGATCCCTGCAGGACCGGCCTATCATCCCAGAGGTTCGAATCGGAAGAAGAATACCGGTCGGTCCAAGCCGCGCTATAGAAAAGGTAATGCCAGCGACGGATCAGGAGGTCCAGGACAAAATAGGAAGCAGTCAAGAAAGCAGCCACCTGGGAAGACCAAAACCACTAAGAAACCATAAGCCCATAGAGGTAAAAAAAGGAAGTTTGGGTGCTCCCTACCTTTTTCCTCTTTTGTCCCATAATTTATATTATGTTAAATAGGGTATTCCTTTTCCAGAGTTCGGCCTCCTTCCTTAAGCAAGAATCATTCTCACGGATTTCAAAAGATGGCTGATTGGTTCCCTCCACTTCTCCGGTTCCGCCTCATTATAATCTAGGCTGATTTCTTTGTACAAACTGATCGAGGTATTGACGGCAGGTATTCCAGATTTCTGCCTTTAGCTCTTCGGCTTTCTGTGGTAGTGTATAAGTTCCAATAAATTGCTGTGCTTGTTCTTCCAATTGCTTTCCCAAGCAATCTAGATGCGAATAAAATTGATCAATCGCAGCCTTGTCGGGAAATCCGGGCATGAGGTGACATCGATGGAAAAACTCCGCAGAATGCTGATCAACCAATTTTTTGGCGATCATCCGAAATCGTTCCACTTGATTTTGATAAGCCTTCATTTACCAACCTCTCTAAAGAATGAACAAACTCGCACCAGACCCTTTTTCCGACAACTGCCGAAGAGCCCAATTTGAACTAAGTAAATCTAAGCATTTATTAGATTTAATCCAAAAGTATCGGCAAAAACGTCCTTGTCGCAATCATTAGTGCCTGCTATCAAACTTCTAGGTCGGTATCTCTGCCCTAGACGAGCGGCCTGTCGTACATCTCCTCTTTCAGCGCCTTTACACGCTCGTCAGATCGGTATTCGTCGAAGCTCATTTCTCTGTCAATAAGTCCCCCGGGCGTGATTTCTAAAATTCGGTCGGCTACAGTTTGGGCTAGTTCATGATCTCGGGTCGTGAAAAGCACCGTCCCTTTGAAGTCTTTAAGGCCGTTATTCAATGCCGTAATGCTTTCAAGGTCTAGGTGGTTGGTGGGTTCGTCTAAAAGAAGAACGTTTCCACGAAGCATCATCATCCTACTGATCATGCATCTCATCTTCTCTCCCCCACTAAGTACTTTACAAGATTTCTGGGTTTCTTCTCCCGAAAACAACATGCGACCTAAAAAGCCTCGAATATAAGTTTCATCTTTCTCTTCTGAATACTGACGCAGCCAGTCAACTAGGTTAAGCTCTACCCCATCAAAATAGGCTGAATTATCATTAGGCAAATAGGTCGGAGTGATCGTCACGCCCCATTTAAAGCTTCCCTCTGTGGGCTCTAACTCCTCCATAAGAATCTTATAGAAGGCCGTCGTCGCTAAGCTGTTTTCGGAGATTACAGCTACTTTCTGCCCCTTTCGGATATCGAAATTTAAATCCTTGAAAAAGGTGACTCCATGCTCTGTATATCCCAGCTTTTTTGCCTCCAGAATCTGGTCGCCGGCTTCCCGAATCTGATTGTTAAACATGATAGCTGGATATTTTCTATTGGATGCCACCATATCTTCGAGCTTAATCTTATCCAAGGCTTTCTTTCGGCTGGTTGCTTGCCGCGACTTAGAGGCATTTGCGGAGAATCGCGCAATAAACTCTTTCAGTTCCGCAATCTTATCTTCGGCCTTCTTATTGGACTCCTGCCTTTGTTTTAAAATGAGTTGGCTGGACTCATACCAGAAACTATAATTACCCGTGAAAATGGTGATTTTCCCAAAATCTATATCGGCGATATGCGTGCAGACCGCATCAAGAAAGTGCCGGTCATGAGATACCACCAGGACGATCTTATCGGACTCTGCTAAAAAGTTCTCTAGCCAGCTGATTGTTTCTAAGTCCAGGTCGTTCGTTGGCTCGTCAAGTAGGAGGATATCTGGATTTCCAAAAAGAGCTTGAGCCAATAGAATCCGTACTTTTTGATTCCCATCCAATTCCTTGAGCTTTTTATGATGCCAATTTTCAGAAATCCCCAAGTTGCTTAAAAGCATTGCCGCGTCGCTCTCCGCATTCCATCCATCCATTTCCGCGAACTGCGCTTCCAGGTTTCCGGCGCGCAGCCCATCTTCTTCCGTAAAGTCTTCTTTTGCGTAGAGAGCATCTTTCTCCTTCATTATATCATAAAGCACCTGATTGCCCTGGATTACCGTTTCTATGGCCGTAAACTCGTCAAAAGCATAGTGGTCCTGTTTCAGCACACTCATCCTTTGGTCCTTCGATATTTCTACTTTCCCGGTGGTCGGCTCAATTTCACCTGCAAGGATTTTAAGAAAGGTAGACTTCCCGGCACCGTTAGCGCCTATAATTCCATAGCAGTTCCCTTCTGTAAATCGAAGATTTACGTCTTCAAAAAGAACACGTTTTCCAAATCTGAGTGATAGGTTTTGAACAGATAACATAATATAATTTTGTCTTTAATCTCGTTTCGGGCATGCAAAGTTAGGCATTTAATAGCGGCTTCCCGTTTTTCTTCTAAAGTAGACGAAAATGCGGGCTTCGCCTGCGGTGGGTTTATTCAAGGGTCACTATCCTAAAAAATTATTCCCTGGCGGGACCTTTTCGCTATGCCTATCGAGTAGGAAGCAGGGGATTAGTTCCCCTGCTGTCCTCTCACACCACCGTGCG
>CAZYEZ010000021.1:0-19238 GCA_964646775.1 uncultured Chitinophagaceae bacterium
TCATAAGCTAAAATCCGAATCCAACCCTAGGGCGCCATGGCATTTTACCGGTTCCGTGGCCTTCGCATTTAGAGACAAGGTCCGAGAAATCGTAGAAAAGCAATCCTTGCTTTTAGGCACGATTACCGCAAGTCCCCTGGAAGGCCTTATTCGCTACCACGCCAGCAACGGGGTTTCTTTTTGAAAATTCGGTAAATGATTTTCCACTGAATTTACGTAGCCAGGCTAGGATCTCCGAATAAGCCTCAGGTCTTTCCGGTCACGCTGAGCCTGAACCCCACCCCCCCACTTGACTAAATTGAAATCCTTGAGATATGGATGGATTTTTTGGCGAGCTTAGGCAAACAGTCTATTTTTGCACCCCTTAAAATTTGAAATGACCGAATGCAGGACAGCTGCTAGGCATGCTAAAGTTGGCGGGATAATGATTTGGGAACCATGAAATTAATCAATAAAAAGATCTGTATGGGCATGGACATCGGCGTCCATGGGAACATGTTTGGTGGGCGTCTTATGGCCTGGATCGATGAGGCGGCGGCGGCTTTTGCCAACGAATATTGCCAGACACCTAATATGATAACCCTGCGAGTAGGAGAGCTTTTATTCAAGCGTCCTATTAAGGTTGGAAACCATATCCGCCTCTATGGGGAAACCGTCCGTTTAGGAACCAGTTCCATTACCCTGGATATTGAAGTTCGAAAGTACAATCTTTATGATGGGCAGGAAACCGTCGTATGCACGACGACGGTTACTTTCGTAAGGATCGACGAAGATGGTCGACCCGTGCCCATAGGGGATAAAGTGCGCGCCCGCTACGAAAGGGAGTCTGCCCTCGCCCTTCCTTCGTCCACGGAATAGCCCCCGGAAAAATCCTCCACTTTGCATAGCGTCTGCTATGGCCGCCGGTCTAGCTCCAGGTTTCAGTACCCTGTGGCCATACTTGTGTTCTAGCAGTGAGTCCCCGCTGCCCTTGAGCCAACCCTATTGATCTGCTTGAGAACCTTTATTCTAGCTCATCCCCCAGTGATATGCGATGATAACCATCGCCATGGTATCCAACTTACAGTATTGTAGCAACTGATAACTTAGTTCATTTCTTTTTTCTTCGTTTAGCGTATCATCAAAGTTGATGGACACGAAATTGCGAGTGACGATGTTGTTATTGTTCCGCACGTTCACCTTGGTGGTGTCGAATTCTGGGAAGGCCATCCCCAATCCCGGCTGCATGGTCTCGATCCGCGCCAGGGCACAGACGTCGATTCTGTCCAGTAACCCGGAAGTGTCGAAATCCTGTGGCTTGGGTGGCAGCCAATCGTGGGTAAGGATGGTTTCAGCACCGGGGGCAATGGAGGGTATCGGAATACCCGAAGGGGGCGTGATAGCCCCGCCTGCCGGAAGTGATGTCCCGGGTAAGGTACTGTTCCCAATCCATTCCCTGTCCCATATCTCGCCGGTCTTAGCCAGCGTCCAGTATAGGTGCATGGAAGCCGAATCCGGATTCGAGGGGGAGGCTATGCAGCCCACGTTCCTGACCCGGACGTACATGTAGTTGGTCGTCATCGTATCGGGATCCTGGTATTCGTGGCCACCGTCCAGGGCCAGCTGGTTCCACAGGTCGGGGCTTTCCCATATGTTCCAGTCCAGGTAGCTGCGGGCTTCCATTTCGTTGGGTTCGTCGTACATGTCCGCATAGGCATCCTGCATGGCCAGGTCCCATTCATCGGCACCGGTGAGCTGGATGCGCACCACCTTGTTGGCCACTTTCTGTATATCCGAATTGTCATAGACCGTAAGCCGGTAATGGAATACCGGGTTGGGGCTGGCCGTAAGAATTCCGGGAATGGAGGCCAATACCTGGCTGGTCCCCACCGAATCCAACCGCGGGGACACATCGGCATCATTTCCCGGAAGCGGTTCCCATTTGTAGGTGTACGGGGCCTTGCCATTTTCCATCACGACTTCGATCTTCGGATCGGCGACGCCGGCATGGGAGCCGGGGACGCAACGGCTGGTGATCTTCACCCCCTTTATGCGAAACGTAAGGGCATCGGGGTGGTCATGGAAGAAATCGTCCACGTCCACCATTCGCAGGGCAGCACCAACATTCAGCGTTCCCGCTCCGATACGCCCGGTCCAGCGGGTCGGCCCTGCATATTTCTGGTTATAGGGGATAGTGTAGTGGTTGAAAGACGACATTTTCAGCACATACTCCACCTGGTAGGGGGTGAGCCAGGGTCGGTGGGAAAGAATTAGTCCCGCGGCGCCGGCAACCATCGGGGAGGCGAAGGAGGTACCCCATGCCGACGCCGACCGATACTGATATTTGACCGAATTGTCACTGGGATCAAAATCATGCCCGGATACCCGGACACTGGGTGCACATTTTGAATCAAAGAAACGGCTGAAGATTTGAGAATCGAAGAATTGACCTAATGATTGACCCATCGCCTTCTCAAAACCTTTTCTCCCTCGCCTTAGAAAAGGATAAAACTTTAGGTTTTTACCATTTTCCTTGTCGAATTACAGCCCTTTGCCGAAATGATATACTTAATCCAGTTTCTTCGCCCGAAGGATGTTCCACTCCCGGCGATGCCTCCGAATAGGATGAGATTTCGCTTTATTAAAAATCTTAGCATCGTTGCGGCGTCCAGCCCAAATCTGTTTTTGAACTTCAGCAGGCAGGTGTAACTCCTCTTGGCATGTTGGACTGCAGCATCCATCCCAGTTTTCCGCACAGTCCGAACACTGAATGAAAAGCAAGTGGCATCCCGGATTCCGACAATTGGTATGCTGATCACATGATGCCCCACAGCTATGACATTCCGCCATCACGTCATCGGTGATGCGCTCTCCAAGGCGTTGATCAAAAACAAAGTTTTTTCCCCGAAATTTAAGAGGAAGGTTCGCCTCGCGCGCCTGCCTCACATACTCAATTATTCCCCCCTCTACGTGAAAAACATTCTTAAAACCCTTATGGCGGAAATACGCACTTGCTTTTTCACATCGTATTCCACCCGTGCAGTACATAATAATCTTCTTCTCTTTTTTGTCTTTCAGCATGTCCACGGCCATGGGCAATTGCTCCCGAAATGTATCGGCCGGAATTTCCATGGCATTCTCAAAATGACCCACTTCGTACTCATAATGATTTCGCATGTCTACAATGATCGCGTCTGGATCTTCGCTCAATTCATTAAAGCGTTGCGCATCAAGATAGGTACCCCGGTTCTCCATGCTAAAGCTCGGGTCATCGATCCCATCTGCTACGATTCGGGGACGAAGTTTCACTTTTAACACCCAAAATGATTTCCCATCGTCGTCAATGGCCAAGTTCCATCGAATGTCTTTTAGCTGAGGATCCATCGCTTGAATCTCCTCTTTCATTTGCTCGAAGCGCGATTCCGGAACACTTACCTGCGCATTCATGCCTTCGGAGGCAACATATATACGTCCAAACACTTGGATCTGTGAAAGGCGTTGATAAAGAAGATCCCGAAATGCCTCGGGATTTGCAACCGAAAAATATTTGTAAAAAGAAACCGTCTTCCTCGGCTCCTTCTCCTCCATGAGTCTTCGCTTCAGTTCTTCGTTCGAGACCCGATTATGCAGCAAGGCCATATTTAAAAAGATTTTGCTCGCCCGTTTCCGGCGCAAATTTAGATATATTCCTTAATCTGCTATCTACCTAGGCTTACCACCGCAGAGGATTGCGCCGAGACATCCAAATGTATTCCTTCATGTTAATCCAGAATGCCAGGATCATATATATAATGACGGGGGAGCCCAGAGTCAGAAACGAAATATAAATAAACCATAATCTAATCCGGGCAATAGAAATGCCTAGGCGTTCTCCCAGCATGGTACAGACACCAAAAGCCTTCCACTCAATAAATGTTTTCAGCTCTAATAGTCGATCTTGCATGTCTAAGCAGATTGCCCCCAAATTTAAGAAATCTGGCGATGAAAAGATTAACCTAGGAACCCATTTGCGGGAAGGTCCATCGCTATTTAACAAATTTGCTGGCTAAAACAGTCTCTTAAGAACAATCGATTACAGGCGCAGAGGCCAAAAGGATGGGCATATATCTCGGGCTTTCAACTCCTTGTCTTATACCGTTTTTCTAATGCAGGAATCGAGTAAAAAGGGAGACCTCAGAAAGATCTCCCTTAGCATTTCAATTCTATCGAGGATTCACTAAGCGCCCATTTCGCGGCGAATCACATTCAGTGCCCCGCCTGCTTTAAACCATTCTATCTGCTGCTCATTATAGGTATGCAGAAGGGTAATGCGATCGCTGCTCCCGTCCGCATGGTGGGCGACCATCGTCAGAGGCTGCCCCGGTTTGAAGTCGGTCAGGCCGAGAATATCGAAGCGGTCGTCCTCCTGAATCAGATCATAATCGTCTTTATTCTCAAAGGTCAACGCCAACATACCCTGCTTCTTCAAATTCGTTTCATGGATTCGGGCAAAGCTCTTCACCACGATCACACGTACACCCAAATGCCTGGGCTCCATGGCCGCATGTTCACGGGAGCTTCCTTCTCCATAGTTTTCATCCCCAACTACCACGGTGCCGATTCCGGCTTTTTTATAGGCTCTTTGTACATCTGGAACCGCACCATAACTTCCGTCCAGTGTATTCTTCACCCGATTGGTCTCTTGGTTATAGGCGTTGATCGCTCCAATCAGCATGTTATTTGAAATATTATCTAGGTGCCCCCGGTATTTGAGCCAAGGCCCTGCCATGGAAATATGGTCCGTCGTGCATTTGCCAAAGGCTTTAATGAGTAGCCTAAGACCTTTCAAGTCCGTACCTTCCCAAGGTGCAAACGGCTCAAGTAGCTGTAGACGCTGACTTTGCGGGTCTACTTCTACCACGACCTTACTGCCGTCTTCTGCGGGTGCCTGGTATCCTGGGTCTTCTACGGAAAACCCACGAGGTGGCAGTTCAAATCCACTGGGCTCATTCAGGCGCACTGTCTCCCCTTTATCGTTTGTCAACGTGTCGGTCATGGGATTAAACGACAGTCGGCCGGAAAGCGCAATCGCCGTTACGATTTCTGGTGAAGCCACAAATGCATGGGTGGCGGCGAGTCCATCATTACGCTTGGCAAAGTTCCGGTTAAAGGATGTGATGATGGTATTCTTACGATTGGGGTCATCGATGTGTCGAGCCCATTGTCCAATACATGGTCCGCATGCATTCGCTAGAACGACTCCCCCCATTCGGTCAAAGGAGTCCAGCATTCCATCCCGCTCAATGGTATATCTTACCATCTCGGATCCTGGCGTAATGGTGAACTCACTGCGGGCCTTTAACCCCTTAGATAGAGCATCTTCCGCGATCGACGCCGACCGGGAAATATCTTCATAGGACGAGTTCGTACAGGAACCTATCAACGCAACCTCCACGGTTTCGGGCCATCCGTGCTGACGCAGGGCCTCACCCATTTTTGAGATCGGCGTCGCGAGGTCCGGTGTAAAGGGTCCATTGATATAAGGCTCCAATTCACTCAAATTGATTTCTATGAGCTGGTCAAAATACTTTTCCGGGTCTTCATAAACTTCCGGGTCCGCCTCCAAATGCTCCCGAACTTGCGAAGCCAGGGCGGCGACATCGGCCCGATCTGTACCTTTCAAGTACTCCTCAGACTTCTCATCATAGGCAAACAGAGAGCAGGTCGCACCGATTTCCGCACCCATATTACAAATGGTGGCCTTTCCTGTCGTACTCAAAGTACGGGCCCCTTCCCCAAAATACTCTACAATCGCACCCGTTCCCCCTTTTACGGTAAGGATGCCGGCTACCTTCAATATGATGTCCTTGGCAGAGGTCCAGCCATTCATCTTGCCGGTTAGCTTCACCCCGATGATCCGGGGCATTTTCAGCTCCCATGGTAGGCCCGCCATCACGTCAACGGCATCTGCTCCCCCTACACCAATGGCAATCATTCCCAGCCCGCCTGCATTGGGGGTGTGGCTATCGGTTCCAATCATCATTCCGCCTGGAAAAGCGTAGTTTTCAAGCACCACCTGGTGGATGATTCCCGCGCCTGGCTTCCAAAAACCAATCCCGTACTTATTTGATATGGAGGCCAAGAAACTGTAAACCTCTCGGTTCACTTCATTCGCTGTCTTCAAGTCCTCTTCTGCTCCTGCCTTGGCCTGAATCAGGTGATCGCAGTGCACGGAGCTCGGCACCGCCACTTGGGACCGTCCGCAGGTCATAAACTGCAGCAATGCCATTTGTGCCGTTGCGTCTTGCATGGCCACGCGGTCGGGAGAAAAATTAACGTAATCTTTCCCTCGCTCGTCTGCCTGAGTTGCCAGTTCGGTGCGGTGGGCGTATAGAATTTTTTCCGTAAGGGTCAGGGGTTTACCCAAAAGTTTACGGGCCTGATTTATCTTTTCGGGAAACTGTTGATATACGCTTTCAATCAAGTCAATATCGAATGCCATTTGGTGTATATTTAAATATGTTAACCTGCAAATTCTTCTGGCGAAATTACCAAAAATGTAAATGAAAAGGAAATGAATCCCTTATTCTCTGCTCTTTTCCTTAAAAAGAGCGAGCCTCCATTCTTCCACGCCTGCGGCTTGATTTTTTTGACCCGTTCAATCAAGGTAATTTGTGCTATGACTTCTTCATTGCTAAAGGTAATCCTAGTTATTAGCTGCGTATATTTCATTTGGGTCGCACCCGTATCGGGCCAGATAAACTATGACGACAGTCTTTTCTGGTCACGAATACAGATCGAAGCTCAGGCACCTCAGCTCCAGTCCAAGGACAGAGACTCCATGATGCTTTTAATAAGCAATCGCCATCGCCAGGATGGATTATTACGATTTATGGGCAATCGCAGCACGGACTCTTCCTTGTCCTATTTTCTCGTCTATGCCCGAAATGGGCAATGGAACCTTTTTCCTTTAAAAGATCTAGCACAGGGTCTGGAATTCTTCGATGACCCCAACCAAGACTGGTTGATCTACGTAGAAGGGATGGGCAAAGTATTCTGTCACGGAATATCCCGGGGCTTACGTGTCGCAAACCAGTATCAGGTAAACCTGATTTATCTGGATTATCCGAGCACGCACGGCCAATGGAAGGGTATCCGGAATTTCTTTTATGCACGGAGCGAGGCCCGTCATGCGCACTGGGACTTCTTTCCCGCCTTCGTGGAAATCAAAAATGCAAAAACCCAGGGAATGCTTGGCACGGGAAACCTCAGTGCCCTTTTCCATTCCATGGGAAACATTCTGCTAAAGAACCTCGCCGAGAGCCCGGGGCTTTTTCGAATCAACCAGCAAGCCTGGCTCGATCAGCTCATCGTCAATGCACCTTGCGTCCCAGAAAAAAATCACGATAGGTGGCTGGGGGAGATCAAGTTTGCAAAGAGGAAATTTGTCCTTTTCAATCCCCAGGACTATGTCCTGAAAGGAGCTCAGTTTCTGAGCCTTCGCACCCAATTAGGACAGAAGACACGGAAGGACCGGTGTTCGGATGTTGCCTATCTAAATCTAGAAACCTGGGCCGGAGAATCCCATAACAATTTCCTTGTTCCTTCAAATGACCCCCACCTTTATCCTTTTTATTACCATCTATTGCATGGCCGGGATGTGGCCGATCTCCAAGCAGGTCCTAAGGAAGGGGAAAGGGTAGGACAGCCCTTAGGGCAGGGCGGCGCGGATCTTCTGAATTCGTTTCAATAAGGACTCCAATTGATCCAAAGGCAACATATTTGCCCCGTCTGACTTAGCCTCTGCAGGTCTTGGATGCGTCTCAATGAAAAGTCCATCGGCACCCACCGCTATGGCCGCCCGGGCGATGGTTTCAATCATCGCAGGATCACCGCCCGTCACCCCTGTTGCCTGATTGGGCTGCTGCAGGGAATGCGTGCAATCCATGACGACGGGATGACCCAAGGCTTTCATTTTTGGGATTCCTCGAAAATCTACAATCAAATCCTGGTAACCAAAACTGCTTCCCCTTTCCGTAAGGAGAATGGCTTGGGCCCCGAAATGCTGAAGCTTTTCTGCTACGAATTGCATGGCTTCCGGAGAAAGGAACTGTCCCTTCTTCACGTTGACCGCGCGGCCGGTGGCCGCGGCTGCCTCCAGAATATCCGTCTGCCGACATAAGAATGCCGGTATCTGAAGAATATCTACATAAGGTGCCGCCATTTCTGCTTCCTGCGCAGCATGGATATCCGTGGTCACCCATACTTTTTTTTCTTCCCGGATCCGCCCCAAGAGTTCAAGGGACTGCTGATCACCAATTCCCATAAAGCTATCTACCCGGCTTCGGTTGGCTTTGCGAAAAGAGGCTTTAAAGATCCATGGAATGTCGAGATTCTTACAAATTTCGCTTATGCGGTCTGCGACCTCCATGGTCAGAGAAACGGATTCAACAACGCAAGGTCCGGCAATAAGAAAAAATCCCGGCCCAGTCCATGGCGACGAGGACGATACGGTCTTCTCGTTTTGGTGCATCATAATCTAATATTCAAATTCCTGAACTCTAAAATGGATCACTCAAGGTTCCGCCTATTGGCTAGCACTCCGGCAAGCTAAGGGGGATCTGGAGGGCAAGGCCCCCCTCTGAAGTCTCTTTGTATTTATGATCCATGTCCTTGGCGGTCTCCCACATGGTCTTAATCACATGGTCCAGGGATACGCGGGCAAAATCTGGATTGCTCTGCATGGCCAACTGAGCAGCAGTGATGGCTTTGATCGCCCCCATGGTATTCCGTTCGATGCAGGGGACCTGAACCAATCCACCGATGGGATCACAGGTCAGGCCCAAATGATGTTCCATTGCTATTTCAGAGGCCATCATGGATTGACGCACGCTGCCACCTAAAGCCTCCGTAAGGGCGGCAGCAGCCATAGAGGAAGAGACACCAATTTCTGCCTGGCATCCACCCATGGCTGCCGAGATGGTCGCCCCTTTCTTGAAAAGGCTGCCAATTTCAGAGGCGGTAAGCAAGAATTGATAGATTTTATCTTCCTCATAACCCGTGCAAAAGGTGATCATATAATGAAGAACAGCCGGAATCACGCCCGCCGCCCCATTGGTCGGGGCTGTTACCACGCGGGCAAAGGCTGCGTTCTCTTCATTGACGGCTAAAGCAAAGCAACTAACCCAATCCAGGATATACTTAAAACTGCTGCCCCCGCTTCGAATCTGCTCGATCCACTCCGAGTAGCTGGAATAGGATTTCCCTTCCAAAAGCCGCCGATTCAAGTCTGCTGCACGGCGACGAACTTCGAGTCCTCCGGGTAAAATCCCTCCAATATGACAACCCCTGAAGGTGCAGTCCTTCATGACCTCCCAGATCTTCATTACTTCCTTTCGGGTTTGGCTCTCCGGACGCCATGCCGTCTCATTCTTTGCCACGACTTCCGAAATTCCTAAACCAGTCGACGTGCACCAATGCTGCAAATCCTCGGCTTTGTCAATGGGAAATGGGAGCTCCACGCCCCCGCCGACATTGGGTTCCTCTCCTTCCATGATCACAAACCCTCCGCCGACTGAGTAATAGGTCCTCGACTCCTGCGTCCCGTCTTCCAGCGTGCAAAGGATGGTCATCGCATTGGGATGAGCAGGTAGTGATTCCTGGTAAAGAAAAATCAAATCCTTGCGGGGCTGAAATGGAATCTCTTTCTTTCCAGACAAACGCAACTTCCCCCCGGATTCAATCTGCTCTATTCGAACTGAAATCTCGTTAACATCAAATACGACGGGGTCTTCTCCACAGAGACCAAGCAGAACGGCCACATCGGTTCCGTGCCCCTTCCCCGTTTTTGCTAAAGAACCATAGAGCAGTACCTGAATGCCCGCCACGGATTCGATCAGCCCTCTTTGGTCCCACTCTTCGAGAAAACGCAAGGCCGCACGCCAGGGTCCCAGCGTATGGGAGCTGCTGGGCCCCACCCCAATCTTGAACATATCCAAAACGGAAATAGACTCTCTTGCCATGAAGCCAGTATAATGAGAATGAATGAATTTCCATAAAGGTACGACCTGCCCTGCAAATAAAAATTAGGCAGAACTGCTCGCAGCTATGGATGGGAGACTCCCCAGAAGCTAAAGGGGCTGATCGCCATTACTTTTCCATTCATTTCCCGAATTTTCTGGACCTGTTCCAGATATGGAATGGAAGGCCGAACCCTTGCTTCCAGAGCTGCCGAAAGGTCTGCACTGGTCATTCCTGTCGCCAGGGATCGGAACATGGCTTCTACTTTCTCGGCAGGATTCGGATAAATGCGGATCCGGATTTCTTCCATCCCTGCGGCGGCCGCCGCACTAGATAAAGCCCGGTCGATGCCCCCCAGTCCGTCTACCAAGCCCAGCTTCCAAGCATCCTCTCCACTCCATACCCTGCCCTGGGCGATCTCTTCCAGTGAATCCATGGGTATATTCCGCCCTTCCGCGACGCGCTGAAGAAATACTTCATAGATTCGATCTACTTGATACTGCATCATATCCCGTTCTTTGGCCGTAATCTCCCGAATTCCCGTAGGAAAATCGGCAGAAGGAGCGTTCTTCACCTCATCAAACTCAACACCTAACTTGTGGGAAAGAAAATCCTGAACGACGAAAAGCATACCAAACACGCCAATGCTTCCCGTTAAGGTCGTGGGCGCAGCAAAGATGCTGTCGGCCTGACAGGCGATGTAATAGCCTCCCGAGGTTGCCATATCTCCCATCGATACGATCAATGGTTTTTCCTCGGCCAGAAGATGGAGATCGCGAAGAATTGATTCTGCAGCCAAAGGGCTTCCACCCGGAGAGTTAACCCGAAGTACCACAGCTTTAACCTGATCGTTTTGTCGGATTTTCCGAATCTCGCGACGCATGGATTCTGGATCGATTTGAAAGAACTCGTTGCTTTTCCCGTCCACGATCTCCCCTTCCGCAATCAACACGGCAATAACCCCTTCGCCGCCGGAGCGCTCCGTTTTGAGATTTTGCGCATAATCTCCAAGACTCACGTAGTGAATACGGCTGTCCTTCTCCATGTCCATCCGCTTGCGAAAGGCATCTTCCAGTTCATCCCAATAAAATAGCCCATCAATCAAGCCATGTTCCAGAGCGTCAGTGGGCCATTGAATGACGGTTGCCTGTGCCAAGCTATCGACGGTCTTCGCTTCCAGCCCACGGCTTTTACCCACTTGCTCTGTGAAATGGGTCCAGATGGTTCGCTGATACTGTTCGATCTGATGGCGATTCTCCGGACTCATTGAACGGCGCCGAAATGGTTCGGTAGCGCTTTTAAACTTGCCTGCATAGAAAATCTCCGGCTCGATCTCCAGCTTTTCCAAAGTAGCTTGAAAAAAAGGCATGACCGTGGCCAGACCCCGAAGGGAAAAATGACCCTGAGGATGTAAAAAGACACTATCACTCACCGAAGCCACCAGATAGTTCCCTTGATTCATCTGATCGCCATAGGCATAAACAAACTTCCCTGACTCTCGAAAAAGTTGCAAGGCCTGGCGCAATTGAAGCAAGGTCGTCCAACCGTTGGCAGCATGGGCAGATTTTAGTAGGATCCCCTCAATGCGATCGTCTTCTCTCGCTTTGAGGATGGTTCGCGCCGTCCGGGCCAACCCAGGCGTAAAGTAAGTCTCATTAAAAAAGGCCGCAAAACTATTGACTTGATCTCCCTCGTAATAAGTCTGAGACAGGTCCACCACCATGACGGACCGCGCACTCAGCTTTGGCGTGGAACTTAGGGTTGATAATTGGGACGCCGCCGCAACGATCATCCCAATCGTAACTCCAATGATGATGACCACGGTCACGATCATGGCCAACATGGAGGCAAAAAACATTTTGAAGAACTGCTTCATAAGTATATCATCCTATTTTTATCAAAGATAGGATTGTCTCCCTATGCTAAAGCTTTTTGTCGGCGAAACCTGTTCGCCGGTCGGTAAACAGAGCCTTCACCCCTTCCAAGAACAAATCGAAGGCCTATTCGTGGATAAAAAATGGTTTAATGGAAGGCGGGGACTCGGTTCGTATCTCATCATGCCCCGCCTCTCATCTCATCTCAGCATCCAATATGTTTGTCTTACTGGAGTCCAGGCAGGATGATGGGCTACATGAGGGTATCGAACTTTTGTCTTAGGCGCCTGCCTTGAAATAATCAGCGACCCATGCTTATGAAAACAGACCTTGATAGCCCCGTAAAGAAGACACCTAAAATGATTTCGATCCTTTTGGAGCAAATCCCGATCCTCGCACCGCCCGTTCTCTAATGCGAAACCTGGATTAATCTGGCTTGAAAAGCCCTATCTTTGTCGCCGCCCCCTGACAAGGAAATCTCCGAATCAGCCTAGCAATAAACCTAAAGAATTCCCATCCATGTCGCGCTTGGAACCTGGCTGTCTGCAGCCCGATGCACCCAGACCCCTCTTTCTATTGCTAGGGAGCAATCAGGGAGACCGAATGCATTGGATCCAATCGGGAATCAAGGGCATCGAAGAGCGAATCGGCGAGGTGGAAAAAACTTCTCCTTTATACGAGACCCAACCCTGGGGGAATGAGAACCAGCCAGATTTTTTGAATCTTGCATTGCGGGTCTCCTCTCAGCTATCAGCTCGCGAAATTCTCACCCAGGTTCAAGCCATTGAAAAAGAGGGCGGACGACAAAGAATCATAAAATGGGGTCCCCGAACGCTCGATATCGATATACTTTTTATCGATAAAGAAGTCATCCAATGGCCCGAACTGGTGGTTCCCCACCCTGCCATGGCAGATCGTCGCTTTGTGCTGCAACCCTTGGCAGACATTGCCCCCGACTGGATCCATCCTCTATCGGGCCTTACCATTCCCGAAATGCTCCATCAGTGTACAGACCCATTGGCGGCGCAAGCCTATGCGCCCCAGATTCCTTAATATTGAAGGATGGAGGCCGAAATTCCTTATTGTTTTATTGCCATCGAGGGCAATATTGGCGCGGGCAAAACGCGATTAGCCGAAGCACTGGCCGCCGCCACGGAGGCCGATCTACTGCTTGAGGAATTTGATCAAAATCCACATATTCGCGCATTCTATCAGGGCCAGTCTGAAGCCATTTACCCTCTGGAATGGACATTGAGGCAGGCGCGCTACGAATTGATAGAAACTTACTTCAGTCAAGCGCGCCATCTTAGGAAACCTCTGCTTATAAGCGACTTCCATCCCCTAAAATCAAATGTATTTGCTCCAATAAATCTGGACGAAGAAGCCCGCCTAGAGTTCGAAACCCATGATCCTTTTTTAAATTATCCACTCCCCGGGCCCGATTTGCTTTTATTCCTAGAAGTGCCGGTTGACCAGTTGCAAAAGAACATCCTGGCTAGGGGCCGCACCTACGAGAAGCAGATTCCATCCGCCTACCTTCAGGAAATCCAAAAGGGCTACCTGCACGAAATCCGCCGACTTGAAGTCAAAACCCTGATTATTCGCCCAGACTGGCCAAGTCCCGAGGCCTCCAGTTTGGCCGCAGCCCTCGTTTCCCTGTTGACCGGCAATGAGATCCCAACTCCATACACATTCCGGTTTCGTTGGGCCTGAGACGCTAAGACCCATATGGCAAACGACCCTGGCCGGCCTTAGCCAGGAAGAGCCATCTGGTAATAGATCAACTCCATACATAGTGCTTGATTGCCAATACAACTGCGTTTTAAACCCTCCAAAAAATGGCTCAAATGATCACCAAAAGCCCGGCAAAACATTGATTTAACAAAAGTTTGTCTTTCAATTATGGATTCGTATTTTTATATAGAGATTCGCGTAAAAGAATGATAAATGCTAGCACTTAACGCATTCTTCCCGCGATTTTTCCTACCAGGGTTCCCGTGGAAGGGTTAAAATCAAGTCCACCTCTCCCTATCATCCAGACCCCCCGACTCCCTGATCGCCGTAATTGATGCTTATGTTTCGTAAATTCGCGAACGCCGGGAAATGCCTCATGCCGTCGGATTCACCGCCGGAACTTACACCGACCACAAAACTCATCTGGATAAAACAATTCATGTTATGGACGCAGGTATAACTACCTCAAAAACGAGCACTAAGCTCGATCTCAAGAAAGCGCTGCAAGCTCATTTTGGTTTTAAATCCTTCAAAGGGGATCAGGAGAAAATCATTCAAAGTATCATGGCGGGCAAGGACACCTTTGTGATCATGCCCACCGGAGGGGGGAAGTCGCTTTGTTATCAATTGCCTGCCGTCCTCCTTGATGGGGTTGCCATTGTTGTCTCTCCCCTGATTGCCTTGATGAAAAACCAGGTGGACCTGATTCGAGGATACAGCAGCAAAGACAATGTTGCCCATTTTCTTAATTCCACCTTATCCAAAGCGCAGCAAAAGAATGTACGCGCAGACCTGAGTTCGGGAAAAACCAAAATGCTTTACGTCGCTCCGGAAACGCTGACGAAAAAGGAAAACATAGACTTTTTTGCGGAAATGAACATTTCCTTCATCGCGGTAGACGAGGCCCACTGCATATCAGAATGGGGGCACGATTTCCGCCCGGAGTACCGAAAGCTAAGAGGCATGATCGACGAGATCAATCCGTCGCTGCCGATTATCGCCTTGACCGCGACCGCTACACCCAAAGTACAGGATGATATTATCAAGAATCTAGGGTTAAGGGAGGCACAAGTGTTTAAATCTTCCTTCAACCGCCCTAATCTTTACTATGAAATCCAGCCTAAAGGGAAAAAAGACCAGGTGCTAAAAAGCATGGTCCGATTCATTCATTCCATGAAGGGTAAAAGCGGGATTATCTATACCCTAAACCGTAAGACCACGGAGGAACTGGCCAGCACTCTGGCAGCCAACGGAATTTCTGCAGTGGCTTATCACGCTGGGCTAGATGCTGCCGTGAGAGCAAAAAGGCAGGATCAGTTTCTCATGGAACAGGTTGACGTGATCGTCGCGACCATCGCCTTCGGCATGGGTATTGATAAGCCGGACATCCGTTTTGTCATTCACCACAATATCCCGAAATCCCTAGAAAACTATTACCAAGAAACAGGACGAGCAGGAAGAGACGGAAAAGACGGCAAATGCATTCTCTATTATTCTCATAAAGATGTTCAAAAACTCGAGCATTTGATGAGGGACAAACCCCTTAGCGAGCGGGAAATGGGGGCTCAGCTTATTTCTGAAACCCTTGCCTATGTAGAAAGCGGCGTCTGCCGAAGAAAGTTGCTGCTTCATTACTTTGGAGAGAAGTACGAGGAAGAGAATTGCGGCCAATGCGACAACTGCCTTAAACCCAAGGAGCGCCTCGACGTGCGCGATAGCTCCAAAATCGTTCTGGAAACCATCGGGGAGCTCTCCGAGCGCTTCAATATCGACTATGTGGTCCATGTGATCATGGGCCAGGCGAATCCCCAGATCAAAACGTTTCGTCATGATCAACTCAAATCTTTCGGCAAGGGGAAGATTATGAATATGGAAGCGAACTTCTGGCATTCCCTGATCCGGCAAATGATGCTAGAAGGTCTGGTACAAAAAGACATTGAAGAATACGGGCTATTAAAGATTACGCCCAAAGGACATCAGTTCCTTAAAAAACCATTCCCCATCCAAGTAGTCCTCAATCATCATTATGATGATGAGATCCAGGACCAGGAATCGGCAGACTCCGCCCAAGTGCCGGCCGCCGTAGACCCGGTCCTTCTGGAACATCTCATTGCACTGAGAAGGGAAGTAGCCCAAGAAAAAGGATTGCCGCCTTTTGTCATCTTCCTTGAAAACTCATTGGAAGACATGGCCCTCAATTACCCCACCACGATGGAAGAACTGGGAAGGATCCACGGAGTGAGTAAAGGCAAAGCCATGCGATATGGAAGCAAGTTCATTGCGCGCATCAAGGCTTATGTAGAAGAAAATGATATTGTCAAGCCCGATGACTTCATCATGAAAAGCGTGGTCAACAAGAGCGGCATCAAAGTTTTCATCATCCAAAACATCGACAAAAAGATTCCTTTAGAAACGATTGCGAAGAATCGGGGAATTACCCTTCCAGACTTGCTTACAGAAATGGAAACCATTGTCGCTAGTGGCACCCGGCTCAATATCGATTATTGTATTGACCAGGAATTGGATGAATATGAACAAGAAGAAATTTTTGACTACTTTAGGGAGTCCACCGATGACAACCTGGACCTGGCTTACGAAGAGTTCCGGGATCGGGATATAAATATTGAGCAATTGCAGATGATGAGAATCAAGTTCCTCAGTGAATTTGCCAACTAAATCGCACCGCCTATGCCCCTAAATTGGGAGCTGCTGGGTTTCTTCACTGCCTCAGGACCCGCCCCTAAGTCAAAACAGCCTAGATCGGCGCCACTTTTCGCGCTGGGTATCGCTTTCATGGGGACGCTCGCTTTAATCTTGGCAGGCAGTGAAAATGCTTGGGGGCAGCGCTACTCATGGGGGGCGCGCAATCCCTGGGTCATCGAGTCGGAGACTCCATTAGAGATCCAGGAAGTGGAGTCTTTTCAAGTAGGCTTTCTGGGAAACTACCTCCTATCCCACCCCTTGCGTTCATCCAAGGCGCAGGCGCAGACTTTGCAAGCCGTCTCGGGGACGGCATTCGTGGCAACGCGCTTATGGAAAGGAGCCAGTCTCCATTATCAGGCTGCTTTTCTATATAGCGAATCCCCCGGAATGGCCCGAGGTCTCAGCAATCCCTTACCTGGTCTGACCTATTGGCCGTTGAACGGGAGTCACCGAATTCACTCCCCGAGGTTCTATTTTCGACAAACTTTTGCCCTTTCCGCCCGTGGGAATCGTTCTCACGAAAACGTCCCAGCTGGCTTCAATCAGTTGGGGGGCTATGAACCCATTAATTACTTGCGGATTCACTTTGGGAAACTGGACATGGGCGACCTCTTTGATCGCCACCTTTTCGCGCCCTTCACCCCGGGACCCTTTCTTTTTGGATCTCTCCAACACAACGGAGCCTGGGATCGCCCTCAAAACAGGCTGGGCTACACCTATGGATTGGTGGCCGAATTGGAACATCAAGGTTTGAATATCAAAGCGGGCATGGCTACCCTGCCGGAGCAACCTCGCGGCGAATCCATGAACTGGAACCTGGGCGGCTCCCTCGCGGGCATGGTAGAGGCCTCTCATCGCTATCATTTCTTTGCACAGCCAGGGAAATTTGCCCTTATGACTTATCTGAATACCGGCCGGTTTGGTAGTTTTCAACATGCTTTGGATCATGCCCTCGATGCCGAGAAAGACCCTCGCCTTTCTCCAGTCCGGCGCCTGGGTCAATACAAATTTGGTTTCCTTTTTCACTGGAATCAGTCCTTGAATGCCCACACGGACGTCTTCCTGAACCTGGGATGGAATAACGGAAAAACAGAAACCGCCTACCATGTGGAGGTAGATCAAACGCTGGGATTAGGAACGCTGCTTTGGGGGAATGGCTGGAAACGCCCCCAGGATCTTTTGGGACTGGGCCTGGTTGCCAACCGACTTTCCGACATCCATCGCCAGTATCTATCCTGGGGTGGCAAAGGGACCTGGGTAGGAGAGGGGTATCTCCATTATGGGGATGAAATTTTAGCCGAAGCCTTCTACCGCGCGCAACCCGTGAAGTCTAAAAAACTCTGGATCACGGCTGATTACCGATTGGCACTTCACCCGGGCTATCAGCATGACGAAAAAACACTCCACTGGCTGTCCTTTCGCTTAGACGTTGAAATCTAAGCGGAGTCCTGTCCGGCAGGCTTTTCCCCACCCCCACGATGATTACTTCCTGGTTTTGGCCGGGAATTTCTAGCTGGCCGATTTCCTCCGGGTCCAGTCCCCGAATGACGGGGAGGGCGTTCTTTCGAACTGGTTTTCTTTCGGGAGCCTGGTGCCGGTTCTCCTTTCGCATGAGATTTGGGTTTGACAGGTCCACGTTGCGAACGCTGACCAGCCTCCGCAGCTTTCTTCTTTCGAGCCTTGCTCCGATTCCTCTCCAACGCACGCAAGCTAATTTGCCCCACGTCGTTCACAAAGCCCATATCTGCCTGTTCCGCCGCTTTGCCCCGGCTTAGCTCTAACTCAACGGGTTGGAGATCCTGAGGTTTGATCCCTTGCTCATTCTCCGCTTTGATTTCTACAACCCGCTCAATGGTGAGAGGAAACTGCTTGCTACTATCCGAATAGCTATACCACATCAGATTCCGGAATATATCCTTTTTCTGCAAGTACGCTTTACCCTTCGCGGTTTCCAGGACCTCAACCCGCTCGGGGAATACCCGCAGGGCATCCATATACGTATCAAGTTCATAATTGAGGCAGCATTTTAGGCGCCCGCATTGCCCACTAAGCTTAGCCTGATTGATCGAGAGGTTCTGATATCTTGCTGCCGTGGTATTCACCGACTTGAAGTCAGTCAGCCATGTACTGCAACATAGCTCCCTCCCACAGGAGCCGATTCCTCCCAGCTTTCCGCTTTCCTGCCGCGCTCCGATCTGCCGCATTTCAACTTTGAGTTTGAAGTCGGCCGCATATTGTTTGATCAACTCCCTAAAATCGACCCTTTGGTCGGCTGTATAATAAAAGGTTGCCTTTTTCCCATCCGCCTGGATCTCCGCTTCACAAAGTTTCATATCTAGGTTCAGGCTCCGGGATATGGCCCGGGACCGAATAAGCAGTTCCTGTTCTCGGGCCTTATTCTTTTCAAAAATTGCCCAATCCTCCTCCTGGGCTTTTCGAAGAACCCGCTTCAATCCATCCTGCTCTTTAACTCCCGCCTTTTTCATTTGGAGGCGGGTGAGCTCACCGGTCAGGGAGACCTGACCCATGTCAAATCCACCTACACCTTCTACCACCACCCATTCTCCTTTAACAAGGGAAAGTCCGGACAGATTTCGGAAAAACTCCTTTCGACTGCCCTGGCTAAAACTCACTTCAATGACCGAGAAAGGCCTCAACCCATCATGGAGGGGAATCTCCTTCAACCAGTCAAAAACATTCATTCGATTGCACCCACCCGAATCGCACCCGCCATTGCCCTTACAGCCTGCCGGCTTTCCAGAGCAACCGCTACCGCAGTTACCACAACCCATCTATATCTTAGTTTATATTGACGGCTCTTCCTTGGGCCTTATCCCTCTCGTCAATGAATTTACCTTAACCGTCCATGCACAGGCGCAGAAAAGAGCCGGAATCTGTGAAAAAAAACCAAAAATACATAAAAAAGCCTGAATCATTTCACCATCCAAG
>CAZYEZ010000022.1:0-19196 GCA_964646775.1 uncultured Chitinophagaceae bacterium
CTTATCAGTATCTGATTAAAGTGGCCTTCCCGGACGGGTTTGTAGAAACCTATAGCGGTGAAGTCACCCTGGTGCGATAGTCCGCATGATAAACAGGCTCCATTTGGACCCGACTTATTGAAGTTCTGAAAATTCTGAAAGTCCTGAAGTCCTGAAGTCCTGAAGTCCTGAAGTCCTGAAGTCCTGAAAGTCCTATGAATTAGAAGTCCCCGTTGTCAGCTCATGACGGGGACTTCTTGCATTGATCGCCTTTAGGTGGAGAAAAGGCCCGACTGATTTTGTAGTTTTACAAGAACTGCCGGTCGACGGTCCGCGCAGCAATCGCAGAAGAAACCTTTCCGCTGCGTGAGCACCTCTACTCATCCTCTTGCTGCCGGCCGAACTTAGCGATGGGCCCTATGCCCATGCGGATAAATTCTGGAACCGAACCCTTTTCATGATATGACAAAAAAGCCCGCCGCCCTTCTTCTTGCCATGCTACTTTCTATCATGGCTCAAACGCCTCGCCTGAATGCCCAATCGTTTCCCGCTCCCGCAGATAGCCTTAGCTATCGACTCGTTGGCTTTGAAGTGCCATATGATTCAAGCATGGACCAGTATACCCTGGAGGTTTGGGAAACGCGTCCCCATCGCCGCCGTGATCTCAAAAACCCAAGCATTCAGGAAACCACCCATCATCCCCAATGGATTGTCACCCTGCCGCAATTTGGAAAGACCTACTACTGGCGCGTGAAATTCAAACCCAAAAAAGGAAGAACGTCCTACAGTAACCTCGATTCCTTTTATGTGCACGCCTTCCCCAGGGGAGGGCTGCCAGAGACCCGGGTTCAAGTCCTGCATCGAGACGAACGGCTAAAAGATCTTTATGTATTTTTCGATAATCACCGCGCTCTTTACGATTTGGATGGCCGTCCAGTTTGGCACCTTCCCCTCATCGCCGGAATCACCGATAGCTTAGGAGGGGATATCCGCGACCTTAAAATCACGCCCCAGGGAACCATAAGTTTCCTTACAGACCGGAATGCCTATGAAATCACTTATCGTGGAGCCTTGCGATGGGTCGCTCCCTTGGAGGCCCCGGAAAACGCCCAGATATACCGTCACTACCACCATGAGTTCGAAAGGCGAGCCGATGGCGGCTATCGAATCTTAGGCAATGAACTCACTCCCATGCCGGATCTGTCCAATCCGGACCAGACGAGGGAAGCGACCTGCAGTACCATCATGGAATATGACGAAGATGGGGACCGCACCTGGTCTTGGAATTCCTGCGAGGCCCTGGGCAAGGATGACCCGGCTACTCATTTTAATGCTTTCTATTTTCACCCCGAGGATTCCAGCTACTACGCCAGTTTTCGCAACACCAACACGGTGATTAAAATTGCCTACCCCGAGGGGAAGATCTTAAAGACTTATACAGGAGCCCAACATCAACCCCGGGCCTTCGATCTGGACGGATTGTTTTATTACCAGCATTATTGCCGGATTTCCTCCGACGGTTACCTGATGCTCTTCAACAACAATTTCAAGCCCTTTCTTTCTGGTCAGGAAAGACGCGCTCATTCCATCCCTTCCGTTGTCCTCCTGGAGGAAACCGGCGACGAGCAAAGGCCCCTTAAAAAGGTTTGGGAGATGCGTACGGATTTAGATGATCTGGTCGACCCCATCTCTTCAGGGGGTGGATCTTTTATGGAGCTCCGAGGCCAGCGCTACCTCATTTGTACGGGCACCCCAGGGCGCAATATCATCGTCAATCGGAAAAAGGAAGTGCTGTGGAATGTCCTTACGCAAAAAAAGACCACGGAATGGGTGCCCTTCCCTGGCTATCGTGCTTCGGCCATCTATAGCGACGAACTTCCACGATTACTCTTCACAGAGCCCAAATAAGCCATGCATCGGGGCTTCTGCTTCGGTTTAGCGAGCAGCCCATGCCCTAAAAGAAGAAAGCCAACCCCTCCCCCATTTATGGCATTTATGGGTCTCAGGGGTTGGCTTTCGCCTAAATCAGATCGATGCTTCATCCATGCTTCGGAAACTCATCGGAAACTCAAAGGTTCCCTCCCACCTCTCCTTCCATGAATCCTGTTTTTTGAAATATCCTTTAAACGCCCAGCGATTTGCGGATTTTCTTGGGTATTCCTCCTTTATGCAGAAGAATGGCCGTCGTCTTATACTCTAGGAAAGTCTTGGTTACATAAAGGTATCCTTTATAGTCGTTTTTCTCGCCCCATGAGTTCTTTACAATATAGTATTCTCTTCCTGTTTGATCTTTAGCCAAGCCGACAATGTGCATGCCATGATCGTCGGTGGTGGTATAGTTGTCAAATGCTTCCTGGCGCATGGCTTCGGTGATCACCCGCTCCGGCTTGGGGCCATCGAAGATTGTTTTCCTTTCCTCTTCATCCATGTCTTCCCAGTCTTTCTCCGGAACATAGGCCAGACCATTTTTCCAGCTGAAATACTTCTCGCTTACATCCGTGGCCCAGGTAACGCTATATCCGTTTTCCAGGGCATGATCAACGATGGCGGTGAGGTCCTTCATAGGAACATTATATATTTGATCATAACTCCAGTTGTCCGGCACCATCAGCAAGGTTTTTTCATAGTAAGGCTTATGGGTGAATGAACCCAACTCGATATAGTCCTGCGGGTTGATGCCTACCACTTTATCGGCAAATTCCTTGGGTGTGTACTTCTTCCCTTTCCAGGTGAAAGTCTCCGGAATTTCCCCTAAATAAGTGTCCAGTACGGCTTCGAAGGCACGCTTCCAGTTCGGGGTTAGTTTCTTATTGGGGTTGCGCACCACGGCATCCAGCATCCCTTTGAGGATCGCCTGCATTTCGCCAAACTGATTTCTTTTGGTCCCGTATTGCAAACCCGTATAAACCGACTGAGGTACGGCCCCGTATTTGGCGTACATATTGATGACGTCATGACAAGCCCCTCCATCGCCATAGGCCAGGGCCCCATGCATGCGCACATAATTTTCCGCTTTTTCTACGTATACGTAGCGGGCGGTGAATATCTCGGAAAGGTCCACGGGCTCCTTACCCATGCGAACCATTTCACTTTCCAGAAATGAATTGGTCGCATAACTCCAGCAAGTCCCTGAAGAGCCCTGGTCTTTAACCGGTGTCTTCTCCAGGTCGATGACATGGGTAAACTGAAACTTTTTGACGGCGCTGTCCGATTTGTTCTTTTCCAGCGCCTGAACCAAATTATCCTGGGCCAGCGCATGAAAGGAAAACAACGACAAACCCAGGGGCAGTAGTAACTTCTTCATAAACTTCAAATAAATGCTGCCATCGACAAGGTCGAGGAAACGAATCAACAATAAAGGAGTGAGTAATCCGTGGATTTTCAGCATATCATACGAAAAACCCCGGCATAGCCCTGCGAAAATAGGGGGAAACGAGAACATTGCCAAAGCAGGATGTTCCCAATTATCGGCCTGGCGGCATCCGAAATAAAACCTGCGATCCTTGGTCCCCAATGCCATAGAGTACCCCATCCTTGACTTCAAACGATGGATAGGTATTCAGCAGATAGTCCAGGATATTGTCCATGCGTAAAGCGTCTAAATATACATCACGCTCCTCTTGATCCAGATGCTCGGTTTGCGCGCGGACTTCGGCGTTTTCAGCAATGAACTGATCCAAGGCCTGGAGGTATTCATGAATCGCCTCACCCGGCTCTCCAAGATGAAAATCAAACACCGATTCTTCCAAGGTTTCGGGGTCGTTGAATTTCTGATTTTTAATGAACGCCATAGATCGCAAATAAGGGATGACAATGCAAAATAATATATCTAACTTGGTAAAGAAAATCAAAGTTATGATCAGCAACAAAATCAGGCAGAAAATCACGGCCATCGTGAATGTGTTTGAGACCGGGACACCGCAAGGCCATTACGGTCTCCTCGTGAAATACCGAGACCATAAAGACCCCAAGTCGGGCAAGTACATAACTCAAATTACTTATGGTCGCTCGCAGACCACCGAATTTGGGAACCTGAAAAATTTGATTCGCCGGTACGTCGACCGGGGAGGCCGCTATGCCTCCTTCTTCGTCCCCTACATCAATCGGATCGGTAAAATGCCCAGCCTTTCCAAAGATCTCCTGTTTTGCGAATACCTCCGAAGGGCGGGCAACGAAGATCCCATTATGAAAGAGGCGCAAGACGCTTTATTTGATTCCTATTATTTTGATCCCGCCCTGGGATGGTTTCATCAAATGGGATTCAAAAAGCCCTTATCCCTGCTGGTCATCTATGACTCTCATATTCACTCTGGAACGATTCTCGCTTTTCTACGAAAGCGATTTCCCGCCTTTCCCCCCATCAAGGGCGGGAAAGAAGAAGACTGGACCTCTCAATACGTCGAAACGCGGCACCATTGGTTGAAAACCCACAGCCATCCGATCCTTCGAAAAACTATTTACAGAACCCAGTGCTTTCGCGACCAGATAAAACAGGGGAACTGGAACCTTGCAAGTCCAGTCAGAACCCAGGGAGTAACCATTCCATGAAGCATTCTCCTTTCGAGCTTTCTAGAACTACCCGGGCGCTGGGGCCATGCCCATGCGTTTTGGATTGATGCTGGATTTATGAAGGATCAGACGAGTTGGCAAAACCGATCCAAGTCCGCCCGCAGGTACTGCGAAAAAGCTTGGATGGCTTTTTCATCTCCTGATCTAAACCTTTCGTCCATATCTTTTGCCTCCGGAAACATCTGGTACAACTGAGCGAAGTATTCCACCCCGGCCTCTTTGCTCAGGGCGCGGTGATGCTTCACATACCAAGCCAGGACTTGATCAAGCAGCCTCGCCATCTCCTTCATCCCGTCGATGGCGGGAAGGCCTTCTGCCAGATCTGCAATTAAATGGATATACCCATTCTGAATACACTGAATAAACCCGCCGGGCAGCACCTGATTGCGGACATACTCATAGGCAACCATCCAAGCCTGAACCGGTTAGATGCGATCCAGGAATCCAAAATCCTGCTGCCGATATAATTCTTCTAGAAGGGGTTGCACCAGCAGGGCATAGAGGCGAGCCCCGGACTCATCGCCAAGCGCGTGGTCCAGATCCTTAGCGGGTATCTGAGGAAAAAAAGCTTCCATAGGGCAAAATTACAGGATTTGCGACCTTCAATCCCAAGTTTCTCTTTTTCGAATCAGCCCCTGGGCATTTCTCCTTTACGGGGGAAATGCCTAATTTTCCACCATGGAAAAATCGGAAAAAAACTCCCGGCCCCCCGTCTACTATAGCGAATACCTCCAACTTGATAAGATCCTTTCCGCCCAGGCGCCCGAAAGTGAAAAAGAGTCCATAAAGGCCGACGATGAGATGATGTTTATCATCATCCACCAAACCTATGAACTCTGGTTCAAGCAGATTCTCCACGAAATTCAACTGGTCAGAAAATACTTTTCCGCCCCTGCGATCGATAACAACGCTCCCGATTTATACCATGCCGTCCATCGGCTCAAACGAGTATGCCGAATCTTAGATATTGCCGTCATGCAGATGAGTGTCATGGAAACCATGACCCCGCTGGACTTCCTAGATTTCAGGGACCTACTTCGTCCCGCCTCGGGTTTTCAGAGCATTCAGTTTAAAATGATTGAAGCGAGACTCGGGCTGGCCTTTGACCAGCGATACGGGAAGAACTATTATATATCTCAGCTCAAGCCCGAGGACATTGAGCAGGTAAAGCAGGCAGAAGCAGAATCCTCTCTTTTTGACCTCATCGGTCAGTGGCTGGCGCGGATGCCTTTTGCCCAAGCCAAGTATTGGCCACAGGGTGAGGAGGGTTTCTGGGAGCAATACCGTCAGCAATACGCCCAAAGTCTGCAACCTGCCGAAGCATCCAACCTGGTCCAATTCGATGCCATCTTTAGCCCTGCATCCCAAAGCGAAAGAAGATTAAGCGCCGCAGCAAGTCGTCACGCCTTATTTATCATGGTGTATCGGGATCTGCCCATGCTTCATATGCCCTATGAACTACTCAGCACGCTACTGGAGATCGACGAGCTATTGAGCATGTGGCGGCACCGCCATATTCATATGGTTCAGCGTACCATTGGCCGTCGCGTAGGCACGGGTGGAAGCAGCGGTGCCGATTACCTTCAAAAAGCGGCCGATTCCCATTATATATTCCGGGAATTGGCGGAGCTCACCTCATATCTGTTGCCGAGAAATCAAGTTCCCGCCCTATCCCCCGCTTTAAAATCGGTTTTGGGATTCCAACAAGGAGAATAATCCATGGCCTGGGCAATCGAAGTACAGAACCTGCATAAGGATTATGGAGGGCTAGAAGGTCCCGTTCTGAAAGGCTTGAGTTTCAACGTAGCCCAGGGGTCGTTTTTTGGACTTCTGGGCCCCAATGGGGCCGGCAAGACCACGACCATACAGATTCTCTGTGGGGGAATGCGGCCGGACCAGGGTAAAGTAGTCGTCCTCGGCCAAGCGGTCTCTGTCCGCAAACCCAGACCTCATCCGAGACTTGGACTCGCCCCTCAGGATAATGCGCTGTTTTCTCCCCTTAGTTTGCGCGAGAACCTCGCCTACCTGGCTGCCCTTTATGGGATCCCGCGCCGGGTTGCGGAGTCAAGAATTGCCGAGCTGCTTGCCCGGCTCGATCTCAGCAGGCACGGAGATAAGCGTTTTGCTTGGTTTAGTGGCGGCATGAAGCGAAGAGGGAACCTGGCGGCCGCCTTAATCCATCATCCGAAACTGTTAATCCTGGATGAACCCACTGCCGGCGTAGACGTGCAGTCCCGGGCGATGATTCTGGCTTACCTCAAGGAGCTGCGAGAAGAAGGCATCACCATTCTATACACCTCGCATTTGCTCAGCGAAGCCCAAGAACTTTGCGATCAAGTGCTCATTATGGATCACGGCTGCTCCCTAGACCAGGGCACGCCAAGGGAGCTGATGGAAAAGTACGGCCAGGCCTCCAAGCTCGAAGATGTATTGCTTTCCCTTACCGGCCGAAAACCCCGAGACGATTAAGCCATGTGGAGGAAGATTACAGCGACGATGAAAAAAGAAGCCTTGCTCATGAAGCGGGATCTGGGTGGGCTATTACTGCTATTCCTAATGCCCTCCCTGCTCATTGTCGTCATGGCCCTGGTTCAGGATGCGCCTTTTAGGGAGTTTCGTCATCAAAAGATAGACCTGCTTTTCAGTGATGAAGACGAAGGCAGCCGCTTATCGCAGACCCTTCGCCAGGCCTTGGATTCCAGTGGTCACTTTCAAACCATCCAGACGCTTAACGGCTTAAGCCTCCAGGAGGCGACGATGAAAGCCGCCCTGCAAAGCGGCCGTTATGCCATGGGCATTCATATTCCTAAAGGAGCGCAGGCTGAACTCGTCAATGCGGCCAATCAGTTGACCAATCGATATTCCGTCCCCTTGGGGCTGGGCGCCCTGCCCGCCCGAAGTCCAAGAGACGAAATACAAATCAAACTCTATTTCGATCCAACGACGAAGCCGACCTTTCGGATTTCTGCCTACCAGGCGCTCGACAGATACCTGAGTCTGGCTCAAACCCAGTATATGTTAGAACGCATGGATCAGATGGTGAAATCCAGCACCTCGATCGATTCCCTTCCCCCTTTTTCTGCCCAAAGAGGCGTTGGACTGGCGGAGTTTCCGGTAAAAGAGCCCCGGGTCCCCGGAAAACATGTGCACAGCGTTCAGCATAACGTCCCCGCCTGGACGATATTTGGCATGTTTTTCATTCTCATCCCCATCATCGCCCATAGCATCAAGGAAAGAGAAGAAGGCAGTGCGATGCGCGTTCGTCTCATACCCGGCGCCCCCATTCCTGTCCTGATGGCCAAGATTTTCTTCTTTACTTTATTTACCACCTTACAGTTCTGGATCATGATGGGCATGGGGTATACCATCCTGCCCTGGCTGGGGCTGGAACGTCTTTACCTGGGGGATCAACCATGGGCCCTCAGCGGGGTCGCATTGGCGATTGCTTTTTGTGCCAGCTCGATTGGATTTCTTTTTGGCAATCTTTTCAAGACCACCAATCAAGGTCTGCCCGTGGGATCCATTTCGATTGTACTTATGGCCGCCATTGGCGGCATCTGGGTGCCGATCGAGCTTTTCCCTCCCATCCTCCATCAGCTGGCAAAAATCTCCCCGCTGTACTGGTCGATGGAAGCCATCAATAACCTGGTCATCCGAGATCTGCCCTGGTCGGCGAACTGGATTCCGCTGGGCTGCTTGATAGGTTTGGGTTTCATCGCCCTACTGCTCAGCCTCCTGTTGGAGCGAAGACGTCGATTCCACCCCTAGAGGTCGGGTCAGGATCATGGTTAAATTGGCCGTCCAGCCTCCATGATCCTGGACTTCCACCCTGGCGCCCCAGTCTTCTGCCCACTGACGGATTTGGGCCGCTTTTGGATAATGAAGATCATGACGCTTTTTATTGAATCCGATAAGGCGGGTGGAGAACCACTCCGTGAGTTTTGTTGCCCGCAGGCGGACGCTAAGCTCCATCATCCCGTCTCGAATGACCAGTTTGCCTCCCGGTTCCAGCGCCTGGTAAGCCCGGCGAACCATCTGCTCCTGTTGATCGGGCAACAAATAATGCAACACATCGAGAAGGAAAATGCCACGAGCCGGCTTTAAGGGATAAGTCAATATGTCCCCATGCTCGAAGACCATGGGATCCTGGCCTTGATTTATGCCCTGGGCCAGGCTGATTTTTTCTTCATCGTAGTCGACCCCGACAAACTCGCGTCCCGGGGCAGACCAGTGCAGCATCCAGCTTAAAAATCCATATCCACAACCCAGATCATAGAATCTTCCTTCCCGATCTACGATCTCATGAAATGGCTGATAATAAGCTTCCAGGCGCGCCTTGGTCCGGGCATACCATTCCAGAACCGGACCTTTATAGGTATAGGCTTTATGAAATCGATCCCGATAATAATACGGCGTTTCCTTTTCCTGGCGAAGGCCATCCAGGCGTAGGGTCATCCATCGACGAAGGACACGGGTTTTCTGCTGATAGTCTTTTCCCCAGCGTTGGTCATCGGGAGAGATGACCGGGCCCATAACCACCGAGCATTGCCCGTCTTTGAGCATCCAGTCCCCTTTGGTCATCGTGTAGTCCAGGCCATGTAAGACCATCGGTATTACGGGAATATTTAGTTTCTCACTCCAGAAAAATGCCCCTTTGTGAAATCTCCGAATCTGGCCTGAGGACGATCTTGTTCCTTCCGGGAAGATCATCAAGGAATATCCCTGGGCAATTCGGGCTTTTAGACGGTTTTCCTGCAAGTCAATCGATGCTTCCACGGGATAATATTGGGCCATCCGCACCACCAATCCAAATACTGGAGACCGCCATACCCATCGATTGGTCAGCAAAATAAGCCGCGGGTGAAGCATGGTGGTGATCAAAATATCGAGAAACGAGCTATGGTTTGCCACATAGATCGCCGGGCGGTTGGGATCGATGGCGGATCGCGGCGGCACGTTCTTGCGCACGTTGCCCATCACATACATCATCGACCAGGTCATGGCGCTGATGGCCCGATGATAAGCTCTTTGAGAGCCCTCGCGACCCATGGGTCGAAGTTTCAACCAAATCCATCCTCCTACGGTCAGCAACATGGATCCTATAAAGAAATACACAAAGGCGAAACTAGAAATCAGCAAACTGCGGAAGGTAAAGGGGGGCCAGCCTTTCTCCACCCGCGAAGAAATCAACCACCGAAATAGAAACGGCAGGATGACTTGGGCGATCAGAAGCACGCAGAGGATGCCCACGACAGAAATCCAGGCGATGGAGCGCAGAGCCGGATGCTGGGCAAGTAAGAGCACCCCCAGGGCAATGATGACGGTAGTGACGGAAAGATAGACCGCAGATCGCACGCCGGCCAAACTGTACCGGCGGTTTTTATTCCGCTCCACGAGTCCGTCCATAATAAAAATGGCATAGTCATCGCCCAGGCCAAAAAGCAAAGAGGAGATGACCATATTCACCATGTTAAAGGGCAGCTGAAACAGACCCATCATTCCCAGGATCCAGATCCACGACATGGCCAGGGGCAGAAAGGAGATGAGCGCCAGCTCCAGGCGTCCATAGCCAATCCAGAGTGCAAAAAAGACGATTAGGGATGACCAGGCTGCGATCCTGGAAAAATCTTCGGTCAAAAGGACGCCCAGGGCATTGGCTTGCTCTTTTCGATCTGTTACGGTCCAGGTGCCCGCCTGCGACAAATCGTTCATGATCGTCTCTCTATGCTCATCGGGCAGCTTCAGGGAGGCTAGGGCATAAAATTGGCCATCCAGCTCCGCCAGGGCCCCGGGAAACATGGTTGCCAAGGCGGCTTCCTGGGAAGGGCCCCATGGCGAAGGCCATGCGTGAACCTTGGCTATAAAATCACTTACCACCCGGCCCTTGATTCCCTGGGTTTCGGCCGCGGCCAGGGCATGTTTTTCGATATCTTTTAGGTTTCGGTTGGCCCAGAACTTATTCCAGCGTTCCCAGCGCTGCGCCCGTACGGAGGCCGGAGGCATCCAGTCCGAAGGCAAAACCATCGACCGAACCTTCCCCGATTCCAGGTAGGGGGTCAAGGGCTCTTTCACCTCCTGAAGGCGGGTAAGCGCCTGCGCGGCGCTCTCTCCCTCTGCCCACACATAAACGGTTCCCAGCGTAAATGCATGGGACTGCTGAAAAGCAGCCTCTGCTTCCTGAAGATCCTCCGTCAGGTAATTGAGGTGCATCATATCGGCATCGAAGCGAACTTTGGTGCTGAAATACGCCAGGACGGGCGTGATGAGTAAAATCACCCAGACCAAACCCCGCTTCCGCTCCCAGGAGATCGAAGCCAGGCGATCGAAAAGGCTCGGCGAACGGGGTCGTTCCTCCTGCGCCTTAAAGGGTAGTTGCGGCAATAGAATAAGGGTGGCTAGGGCAGCACCCAACAAACAAAGAGAAGCAAAAAGGCCAAAATCCTGCAGGACCGGCGCCTGCGTAAAGCGCAGGGCATAGAATGCGGCCATGGTGGTAATGCTGCCTAAAATCAGCGGCTGGGCCACCCGGGCAATCACTTCTGGCGGGCCGCTGGCATTTCTGGCTGCCGAAAGATAATGGATGGAGAAATCCATGGCGATGCCCAGGATTAATGCCCCGGCGCCTAAGGCAATCCCTGATATACTGCCCTGAATTAGATAGGTCAGGCCCAGGCCCATAAGCCCTCCGTAGATAACCGGGACCAAAAGATAGAAAGAGGCCCGCTTCCTACGAAAGTAATAGCCGGTTACCAGGAGCAATAAACCCAGGGTGAGCCCTAAAGTCAGCCGGGTGTCTTTCTGCATCTGTAAGGCATTGCCGGCGGCGACCAGGGGGGCGCCAAAATAAAGAAGATCGTATCCTGGATTTTCCTGCTTCCACGCCGATCTCCATTGGGACAGTGCTTCGAGAAGCTCCCCATTTTCACGGGTTTGGTCGGCCGCGTATTGTGGCTGCAAAACAAAAGCCAACTTAGGCTGACTGCGGTGGACCATAAACCCACTGGCCATGTCCCAGTTCGTATCTTGGCGAATCTGCTCCAGCCGTGGCCAAATATTTCGGGATAAACCGAAGGGATCACCTTCCACCACCTCTTTCCAAAAAGGGCCTGGCGAAGAAATCAGTCGCTCCCTATGTTGGGCCATGGTGGTCATTAAAGCATCCGGCTGAAGCCATGCATCCATGGCTTCGTAGTCGGACTCCTCCAGGAACAATGGAAAATGAGCCATCAGGACAGGAAAGATCTCCTGCATGGGATCGCCCGCTCCCGGCGCGGTCGGCTGAATCCAAGGATCCAGCGCTTCTTCCAAATCCTTTTTTAATGAGGTGCCGAGGATAAACAGCGAATCGGAGGCGGCGCCCTGATGATCGTCCAGCGCTTGAATTTCGATAAGAATCCTTTCAGAGACGGCCGTGCGGCTCAGCACTTGGTCAAGGACTTTTTGCTCCCCTTTAGTTTTAGGCATGAGGCGAGAGAGATCGCCTTCTACCTTGAGCTGGATGGCGAGCCCGATCCATACCAGCGTCGAGCAGGCAAGCAGCACCCAAAACAGCTGGCGATGCCGCTGTACGCTCTCGTATATACCCAAAAAAAACCTGGCCATCTGCTAAGCGGTCGCGATCTCGTCAATCAAAATCAGGGTAAAGAAGATAGGTTTTTCGCATCTCCCGAAACTTCGAGAGGGCGGGTTCCCATGACTGGCGAATCGCTTCCTCCGACCAACCTTCTCGAATTTGCTTTTCCAAATCCTTGGTCCCGGCCAGCAAGGTGAAATAGGAATTGAAAAAACCTTGCTTGTCCTCGTACCAGGCGTAGGCCTTCATCAGGGGTCCCAACCGCAGTTGCTTACCCACAAACTGCTCCGCTTCGCCAATATCCAGGGCCAATATCTGACCGTAGCACATCTGATCGACATATTTTGGCAATACAGAACTGCCCTCCCGCTTTCGGGGAATGAAACCGTAGGAAGTCCTGGACTTGAAAGATGGGTGCCCCCAATGCTGGAAAGCTTTGTCGGTGCCTCTTCCCACACTAACGACGGTTCCTTCGAAAAGACATAAAGATGGATAACAGTAGATGGCGGCCATGGACTGCAGATTGGGGGATGGAGCGACCGGCAGATAATAGCGACTCAAATGGTCATAGTTCTCACAAAGGATCCAATCCAGTTTCAAGGATTCCGAACCTGGGAAAGCCGCCTCCCCCACCAGCATACGGGCATATTCGGCCGGGGTCATTCCGTACACGATCGGAATCGGCTGCATGCCCACAAAAGAGCGATGCTGGGTATCCAGGACGGGGCCGTCCACATAATACCCTAAAGGGTTGGGGCGATCAAGGATAAGCAAGGGGATCTGCGCCTGGGCGCAAGCTTCCATCACGTATTGGAGCGTCGATATATAGGTATAGAAGCGGACTCCCACATCCTGGAGATCGTAGACCACCTGATCGACCCCCTTCATGGCTTTCCTGGAGGGACGCTTGGACTTCCCATACATGGAAAAAATCGGAATCCCCGTACGGGCGTCTTTCCCATCTCGGATCTCCTCTCCGGCTTCTGCCAGGCCCCGAAATCCATGTTCGGGAACCCATACGGCCACCACGTTTACTCCGCGAGCCAACAAAGTATCCAGCAGGGACTTCCCCCCCACCTGGGAGCTTTGGTTGATCACCAGGGCGACGCGTTTCCCCTGCAAAGCGGGCAAATAGCGATCCATTTGATCGGCCGCCGGCCGGATCTCCCCTCTTTGGTTTTCTCGACCCTGGACGGGTGTCCCGGACCAAAAGGCCAAAATCAGACCCAAAGTTATATATGCTATCGATCTCATAGAATTCGTCCACTTTAGCCGTTAACCATGGAAACCCTATCAAGCAAGGTTCCCGGCGCAAAGTTAGGATTTTAAGGCTGGGTTTTTGCCCTTTGGCCACGACATTAAATCGATCAAACCCATGGAAATGACAGGAGTCCTTGCCTTTGTGCTTCCTATATATAGGCCTCGCATTGTTTTGGGCGTTCGGTCAAAAAAAACGTACCTTGCCTTCATTCCAATATTCGTAAATTAATATTTTTATGCAGCAGGTAAAGAATGGAGACACCGTACGCGTTCACTATCATGGTAAACTGGATGATGGATCCACTTTCGACAGTTCTCAAGGAAGGGACCCCTTAGAGTTTACCGTGGGTAGCGGTCAAGTTATCAAAGGGTTTGACCAAGCTCTGGTGGACATGAAGATCGGTGAAAAAAAATCGGTGCATATACCGGTAGATCAAGCTTATGGACAGCGCAACCAAGAAATGGTCATGGAATACCCTAAAAAGGATTTTCCACCTGAGATGGAGCCCCAGGTAGGTATGGAACTTCAGCTCAGCGATAACAATGGACAGGTATTTCCGGTGGTCATTTCCGAAATTCGGCCAGAATCCGTGATGTTGGATGCCAATCATCCTTTAGCCGGAAAAGACCTGCTTTTTGAGATCGAGCTCGTATCCATCAAATAGGATTTCAGGGAAGGTACCGGGATCTAATCCCAGACCAAAAACCCGCCATCGTTAACCCATAACAGGGGAACTCCATGAGTTCCCCTGTGTCATATTCCTCCATTTGTCCCCGCCCCGGCCTCCACTTGATCCGTCCGAGACCGAACCCCGATATTTTAACAATTGGGAAACGGGGAGATGAACATAGATGATTAGATTTGTCCCTTTATAAAAACACCCATGAACTTCCTCACCATGCGTCTTTTGCAGATTGACACCTCTTTGCATCCCGACTCCTTGGCCGCCGCCCAGGCAGCCCCAGAAAAAATCTCCCTGCTTGCCTTGCTCATGGAAGGGGGGGTGCTGATGATTCCCCTGCTTATTTGCTCGCTGATCTTGGTTTATGTTTTCGTGGAGCGTTGGATGGCCATCAAAAAAGCCCAGGGCCCCGACCAGCGATTTATGGCCCAGATTCGCGATCATGTCAGCTCGGGGAACATATCGGCAGCCAAATCCCTGTCCCGATCCACCCAAGGTCCCGTAGCCCGAATCCTTGACAAAGGACTGGCTCGGATCGGAAAGCCTTTCGATCATATTGAAAAGTCCATGGAAAGCGCCGGAAAACTGGAGGTATATCATATGGAGAAAAACCTTTCGATCCTCTCCACCATCGCAGGCATCGCACCCATGTTTGGATTCCTCGGCACCATCGCCGGAATGATCATTCTCTTTTTCAATATTCAGCACGAGGGATTTTCTTTAGAAAGCATGGCCAGCGGCATCTATACAAAAATGGTCACCTCCGCCGTGGGTTTGATTATTGGACTGCTGGCCTATGTTGCCTATCATTATCTCAATGCCCAAATCAATAAGATTGTCCATCGCATGGAGGCAGCCGCCGTCGATTTCTTGGACATCCTTCATGAACCTGCGGCCTAATTATTCCATTCATGAATCTGAGAAAAAACCTGAGACAAGCTTCGGAACCCCATAGTTCCGCCCTCAACGACATCTTATTCATCCTGCTGCTCTTTTTCCTGGTCATCTCCACCATGGCCAATCCCAATATCATTCAGCTTTCGGTCCCTCAGGCGGAGTCCGACGGGCGGTCAAAGCAGACCGTCACCGTGTCCATTGACCCGAACCAGCAGTTCTATATTGGCACCCAGCCCACCCATGCCGACTCCTTATTTACCGCCATTTCCCGGATGATTGCCAACACGGACGACCCAGAGCCGACGGTGGTCATCCATGCCGACAAACAGGCAGAGGCCGAAAGTATTGTGACGGTCATGCGTGCCGCCAAAGCTTTAAACCTTCGCACGGTATTGGCCGTCGAAGAGCCTAAATAAACCTAAACAAACCTAAACAGATCTAAACAGACCTTAACAGATTTTAATAAAGCGGCGGGGGCGGCGCCCCCCTTTCAGGTCGGCCTTGTTTTCAATTCCGCAACTTTGTCCATCTTTGTGCTGACTCCAACAAAAGATCATCATTTCCTTTGGTACCCACATACTGGATACGCCCATTGAATTCCTCAAGGGCGTGGGTCCTTCCCGGGCCGAATGGCTAGGAAAGGAGCTGGGGATTTATCGCTTCCAGGATCTTCTTGACCATTTCCCTTTCCGCTATATCGATCGCGGCGAGGTACAAAAAATCCGGGACATTAATCCCCTTTCCGAATACGTACAGGTTCGAGGGGTCATCACCCAGGTTACGGAAATGGGAGAGGGGCGAAAAAAGCGCTTAGTGGCCGAAGTCCGCGACCCGACCGGGACCATCGATCTGGTCTGGTTTGCCGGTCTCCAGCGCCTAAAAAAGTCCTTAAATCCCGGGCAGGCCGTGCGGGTATTTGGCCGCCTGAATTCGGTAGGGGGATTCTTAAGTATCCCTCATCCGGAATTGGAGACCGACCTAAACCAGAACCAGACGGCGACCGGATGGCAACCCCTGTATCCGACAACGGAAAAACTGAGATCCAGATCGCTGACCAACAGCTCTTTGGCAAAGCTGACCCGTCAACTCATTGCAAAAATCCAGCCCAGCGATCTGCCCGAGTGGATGCCTTCTACGCTGCTGGCTTCGTTTGGGCTATGCTCCCGCTACTCCGCCTATCAGTGGATCCATTTCCCGCCCGATGCCGAACACCTGGAGCGCGCGCGACATCGATTGAAAGTCGAGGAGCTGCTGCTGCTTCAAATCCAGATCGCCCAGGCCCGAGCGATTCGTCGGCGGATTCCCGGCTTCCCCTTCAATACCGTAGGCGAGCGGTTTCATCGATTCTACCGGGAATCGCTTCCCTTCTCCCTTACCGAAGCCCAAAAAAGGGTTCTTAGGGAAATCCGTCGGGATTGCGGATCGGGCTATCAGATGAACCGACTACTGCAAGGAGACGTAGGCAGCGGCAAGACCATCGTGGCCCTGATGGCGATGCTGCTGGCCCTGGACAATGGATTCCAGGCCTGTCTCATGGCGCCTACAGAAATCTTGGCTCAGCAGCATTATCAGAGCATCCGCCGCATGCTGAAAGGATCGGATATCCCGACGGCCCTGCTCACGGGATCGGTAAAAGGCAAGGAACGAAGTCGGATCCTCGAAGACCTGGCCCTGGGAAACCTGCCCCTGATTCTAGGAACCCATGCCTTGATTGAGGAAAAAATCAAATTCAAAAACCTCGGCCTGGCCGTCATCGATGAGCAGCATCGCTTTGGTGTTGGGCAGCGCGCGCAGCTATGGAAGAAGAACCTGCAACCTCCCCATATTTTGGTGATGACCGCCACGCCCATTCCTCGTACGCTGGCCATGACGCAGTATGGCGACCTAGACCTATCGGTCATTGATGAACGGCCGGCAGGGCGTAAAGAAATTCGAACCTTTTGGCGCAGCGACCCTTCCCGGGCCCAGTTTATGGATTTTATCCGCAAGCAAGTCGATGCGGGGTATCAGGCCTATATCGTCTATCCGCTGATCGAAGAATCCGAAAAGCTGGATTACGAGAGCCTCATGGCCGGCTATGAACAGGTCAAAGTGTTCTTTTCCGCCGACCCATACCGGGTAGCCATGGTTCATGGCAGACAACCCGCCGAAGAAAGGCAAAGGAACATGGAAAGGTTTCAGCGGGGCGAAGCCCAAATCCTCGTTGCGACCACGGTCATTGAAGTGGGGGTGGATGTCCCGAATGCCACCGTCATGCTCATAGAAAGCGCCGAGCGTTTTGGCCTGTCTCAGCTGCACCAGCTCCGGGGTCGGGTGGGCCGGGGAGGCCAGCAGTCCTACTGCCTGCTCCTGACCAGTCCGAAGATATCCTCCGAAAGCCGACGCCGGATGCAAGTGATGACGGCCACCTCCGATGGGTTTCGGATTGCCGAAGAAGACCTGGCCATCCGGGGGCCCGGGGATCTGTATGGGACGCGCCAAAGTGGACTCATGCCCCTGAAAATTGCGGACCTCATCGTCGACCTGCCCTTGGTGGAACAAACCCGGGAAGCCGCGCGTCAAATCATGGAAAAGGATCCCGGATTGACAAGCCCCGAACATCAAGGATTGCGGGCCCAGATCGGGGCCAAAACGGGCCATCGCTCCTGGGGGCAAATTGGATAGGTCATTGTTTCAATTCGGTTTTGGAGGCCGATATCGGCGGTAATTATCCGCGATTCCCCTATCTTTGCCGCCGCAAAACTTGTTCTTTCATCATGATTCCTCGCCGCAATATCCGAATCAAAGTCATGCAGACCCTTTATACCCTGGCTACGGGTCCGGAAGCCGAGGGGGTTCAAATTGCGCGGGGAGAACGCATGTTGGAAGAAAAGTTGGACCGCTCCCTGGATTTGCTTACCCTGCTTATGCTTTATATGGTTCGGGTGACCGAATATGCCGTCCAGGATGCCCGGAAGCGGGCCGCGAAATTCTTGCCTTCGCAGGAGGATCGCCGGGTGAGCACCCGCATTGCGGAAAACACGCTGATGCTTCGCCTTACAGAAAACGAATCTTTCCAGAAAGCCAGTGCCTCGCCCCGTATTCAAGGACAGATCTCCGATGAATGGGTGAAAAAGATCTATCAGCGGCTCATTGCCTCTAAAGCCTATAAGACCTATTTGGAATCGGAGAAGGACGGGGAATCGGAAGATGCAGATCGGCAAATCATCGCCTACCTTTGGGATAAAGAGATCAAAGGCAATGCAGATTTCATGGAACAGCTTGCCGAGGATCATCCGAGCTGGGAAGACGATGCCGACATGTGTAGCGTCTTGATTGAAAAATGGATTCAGGGACAGCTAAAGATCCATTTTTCCCGCATGGTGTCCCGGCAGAAAAAAACCTATGCACTGGACCTGGTGAGGACGGTCCTAGAAAAAGAAGCCTATTGTCGCTCCCTCATCGAACCCAAGCTCATCAACTGGGATGCGGAAAGGGTGGCACTTATTGATCAACTGTTGCTGCGTATGGGGCTTTGCGAGCTTCTATATTTTCCCAGCATTCCCACCAAAGTGACCATGAATGAATACATCGAAATTGCCAAGCAGTACAGCACCCAGCAAAGTGGCCAGTTTATCAATGGTGTCTTAGACAAGCTGCTCAAAGAATTGGAAAAAGAAAATCGGATTCAAAAAGATCACTCTCCCCTATGAAATTCAAAAACCCATTTCAACCTTTCCGGGCTGACCTAAACCTTTTAGCCGGGGTGTCCCTGGTCCTATTAGGGCTGTCCGCCTGTGGGTCTGGAGCCGAGAACAAGACGTCTTCAGACCGCTTTTCCTCCGACCTGATCGCCATACCCCATTCGGCTTCCGGTACAGACTCTGCGGTATTTCACGCGATGGCCGAGCTGGTCTTTGAGGATACCACCCATGATTTCGGAACCCTCCATGAGGGGGAAGTGGCGCAGATCGACTTTCATTTCACCAACCTTGGGAAAAGCCCTGCCATCATCAGCAATGCCAGTGGATCCTGTGGATGTACGGTCCCGGACTACCCAAGAGAACCCATCGCTCCCGGCGCCAAAGGAAAGATTACGGTAAAATTCCATTCCGCAGATCGCACCGGGCATCAGGAAAAATCGGTTACTTTGCTCACCAACGACAAACGCGGCATTCACCAGCTTTATATTAAAGCGCAGGTCGAGCCCCGCGATAAATAATAAATCCTTCGTTTAATTCGCCTTTTTTCACTGC
>CAZYEZ010000023.1:0-18162 GCA_964646775.1 uncultured Chitinophagaceae bacterium
CTGCTGTAAGCTCTGCTGTAAGCTCTGCTGTAAGCTCTGTAAACGTATCGAGAATGTTAACTATTTTTTGTTGAATTTCGAGGGGAGGGATGGGGATTTTAAACTTTTCTGTATCTGGAATTGAAATTTGTGGCATTTGCATTCTGCTACCAAGATTCCGAAAATACGGTTCATTTATTTTTAGAAAATAGTAAGCAAACTTAACGTCAATATCCTCACTTTTTGAATGGTAAGACCACATTTCATTTTTATGTGAAAAAGGTTTGCTGTAGAATTCGAATTCTATAATACCCCTAGATTTTACTATAATTGATGGGTGTCTATTAATATCTTTCTCAGGGATATCGTCGAAATCAACTAAAGCAAAGGTCTTCCCCCCAGCAAATATTTTTACGGGGGCGTTATCTTTATGCAATTCTTTCATTTTACCAGCGGTGATACTTGTTCCTTTGGTCCGAACAAGAGCGTCCCCCAAATTCTTCCATTCTACCTCAACACCCTCCAATAATTGATGTATATCGTTCATTCTTGTCACTAATTAATCATTTGTTGCCTTTAGACTCTAGTTTTTCAAGCATCCTTTGCAGGCTTTTCCCCACGCAAATATTTTTACGGGATCGATATTGTTATGTAATTCTTTTATTTCACTAGCAGTGATGCTTGTTCCTATCGTCCGAACAAGAACCTCCCATAATGTCTTCATTCCACCTCCTTTATATTATTCATTTTTTTGAACCCTTTTTTGCTTTATTCTCCAATTCAGTGATGGTTTTGAGATATTCCTGTTCTACCGAGCTGAGTGTTTTTGTTTTGTACTTTTTGTATTCTAACTTTGCCTTTTCCGTAGCTTAGGTATGCGATATGGTGCCTGCGTTTTCCAAGACTTTACGCCCAGTAGATGTCAGGATACGGTCTAATTCTCTGACATAATCCTCCATGCGCATTTCCCGTTCTTCTATAGCGTTTAATTCTGCTAAATCAAAGTAGGCGGCGACCAAATTATTAAGTACTTTCAATTCCTTTTCCTGCAGGAAATTTTTAGCGATCATCATTTCCACTTGTGTGGGTTGCTCGCCTTTAAAATTGGTTAGACCCGCAAAAGGCTTATTACTGTCCACACGCATATAAATGACTTCACTCGCCGTATTACCATGTGCGGCATAATGAAGTTTATTTTGCACAATCTTGAAGAAAGTTAGACTCTCTTTACTCTTAGGGTCGTAATCGATAGCTGTCGCATATAAGTCCAAAACCTGCCGATACATGACCTTTTCGCTGGAACGTATATCGCGTATGCGATCCAAAAGCTCTTTCCAGTAATTACCTCCGCCAAGATTTTTCAGACGTTCATCGTCCAGGGTAAAGCCTTTGATAATATATTCTTTAAGCCGCTGGGTTGCCCATTGGCGGAAACGGGTTCCTTGTACTGATTTAACACGATAACCAACGGAGATAATGACATCAAGATTATAGTGATTAGTTGGTTTGGTAGAAAAATCGGAAATCCCGATTTTTCTCATCGTATCTACTTCTTGAAGTTCTCCCTCTTTATAAATATTGAGAATATGCTCATTAATTGTAGAACGACTTTTATTAAATAATTCAGCCATTTGGTCTATAGTCAGCCAAACAGTTTCATTATCCAGCTGTACATTGATTCTAGTTAATCCATCCTCCGTCGTGTATAAAATTATTTCACTCATGCTTCAATCTCCTTTATGATGTCGTCAATGGATGCACGCAGGGAATCAATCTTGGTGACCGTTTTAGCAATTTCCGCATTCAGCTCTTTGATATTGATTTTTTCCCGGGTGTCTTTAGCCTCCACATAAGAACTTACGGAAAGATTGTATTCATTTTCGGCAATTACACGATTGTCGATAGTGGTTGCCACATGGGCTACCTCTTCTTTGCTGTCGAACATTTCCATAATCTTATCGATATGTTCATCCAGCAGTACATTGTTATTGGTTGCCTTTTTAAAGAACCCTTCGCCACTTACATCAATAAACTGTGTTTTGTTTTCGGTCTTATTTTTAGAAAGTACCAGAATGTTGACGGCAATGGAGGTTCCAAAGAAGAGGTTGGGGGCTAAGGCAATGACCGTCTCTACAAAGTTGTTCTCAACCAGATATTTTCTGATTTTCTGTTCAGCACCGCCCCGATAAAATATCCCCGGAAAGCAAACGATGGCCGCTCTGCCTTTTCCAGAAAGGTAATGGAGCGCATGCATTACAAAGGCAAAGTCGGCTTTTGATTTAGGAGCCAGTACACCTGCTGGCGCAAATCGGTCGTCATTAATTAAAGTTGGATCGTCAGTACCGATCCATTTCACGGAATAGGGTGGATTGGAGACAATGGCGTCGAAAGGCTTTTCGTCGCCGAACTGAGGGTCTATTAAAGTATTACCCAGCGCAATGTTGAATTTATCGTAGTTAATGTTGTGCAGGAACAGATTCATCCGCGCCAGGTTATAGGTGGTATAGTTGATCTCCTGGCCGTAGAAACCTTCTTTGATAATATGGTTGTCAAAGTGTTTTTTTGCTTGCAAAAGCAAGGAGCCTGAACCTGCTGCTGGGTCATAGATTTTGTTGACCGATTTCTGCTTATGCATGGCTAGCTGAGCAATGAGCTTGGAAACGTGCTGGGGGGTGAAAAACTCTCCGCCAGACTTGCCGGCATTGGCAGCATAGTTTGAGATAAGAAACTCGTAGGCGTCTCCAAAGAGGTCGATCTTATTATCCTCAAACTTGCCGAAGTTGAGTCCTCTGACGCCTTCCAAGATGGCTGCCAGTCGACTGTTTTTATGTTGCACGGTATTTCCGAGGCGGGTGCTGGTGGTATCAAAATCCGCAAATAACCCTTTGATGGCTTTCTCCGACGGATAGCCATTCGCAGAGCTTTCTATGGCATTGAATATTTTAGCTAAATCCGTGTTTAGATTTATATTGGTGCGCGCCGTTTTAGTTACGTTAGAAAACAACTGGCTGGGGTATATGAAATAGCCTTTTGTTTTAATGGCATCCTCTTTAATTTCAGGAGTAATGACTTCATCCGCTAAGCTGGCATAGTCGACGCTTTCGTCTCCCCCTTCAATATAGCTCGCGAAATTCTCGCTGATAAAACGGTAGAACAATGTGCCTAGGACAAACTGTTTGAAATCCCATCCGTCTACCGACCCGCGCACTTCGTTCGCTATTTTCCAGATCTGATTTTGAAGGGCTATTCTTTGCGCTGCGCTTGTCATTTTTGATCGATTATAATTTTTGATTCCTTTCGCTTTTTTATTCAGCCGCTCCCCGTTCAATGAAAGGTGGCGGAGGCTGTCTCAGCCTAGGACAGCGAAAATGCAAGATAGCGGTTAGTTTCTAATTGTAGGGTGCTTGGAGCCAAAGCATACCCGTCGTTTAGGACTCTTTTTCCTTTAGTCTAGTTCGGTCTACGGCCATACATTGGGCCATCTCCAGGTCTCCGTAATGGCCGCGCTCCCTGAGTCCTTCAAGGATCCGGGTAAAGGGCTCCTCGGATTCGTCTCGAGAAAGCTTGAAGCAGCTTTGCAGGGAATCTAGCCGAATTGTAATCGTTATACCGACGATCTGAGGAAGCATTGCTTCGATATAGGCCTGGGGTAGGTCTTCGATCCGCTGAGGATTGGGTAGATTCTTCTCAAACTGTTCGATTTGCCGGCGAAGGATTGCGAAGGTTTCCGTTGGGTCTTTAAACTCGATTTTGCCTGCACCTTGAATCGTCACATAATTCCAAGTTGCCGCCCGTCCCGGGTCGGGGTACCATCCATTGGAGATGTATGCCTGGGGTCCCAGGAACTGAACGAAAACCTCTGGAAATTGGCGCCACACTTTCGTGTGTTCTGCCTGGAGGTGAAGATGTCCCTCCAGAATCCACTCTTCTTTGGCCTCCGACTGAAGGAGCAAAGGGATCAGGCTTGCTACCCATTTGGATTCCCCCTTTCCCGTAATGGAAGCCAAGGGGTATTTTTCGATGAATGCCCGCAGGACGGCGGGATCCGATTCGGTCGTTGACTTGGAGATATACACGGCTAAATATAGGTATTTTTAGCCGGGTATTCTGTGGTACATGATGGGTAGAAGGTCGATTGCCTGGCCTTGATCATCGATCCAAGCCATACCGTTCCCTCCTGCCACCTGTTTTTGAGGATCGAGGCGTTTCCTTTCGTTGTTTATAGTATTTTGCAGCCCATGGTATATCAAGTCATTGGCCTTATGTCTGGAAGCTCCCGAGATGGGCTGGATATTGTATTTGTCCATTTAGAGGAGCAGCGTGGCAACTGGTCCTATTCCATCAAGGAGTCGGCATGCATACCTTACTCCAAGGAGTGGGAGCAGGCGCTTGCGCTCCCCGAATCCTTGCCCTATCCTGCATTTCTTGAGCTGCATACGCGCTATGGGCGCTATCTGGGAGAAACGGTTTTAGCATTCATCCAAGACCGGGGTTTAGCGCATCAGGTGCATTTTATCGCCTCCCATGGTCACACGGCCCATCATAATCCATCGGCGTATACCAGTTTTCAGTTGGGTGATGGCGCCCAGATCGCCGCCTTGACTGGATTGCCCGTCATTAGTGATTTGCGGTCCATGGATGTGGCACTTGGTGGGCAAGGGGCGCCCATCGTTCCCATTGGCGATCGATTGCTTTTCGGGGAGTATCAGTTTTGGCTTAACATTGGAGGCATCGCTAATCTCACTCATAAATCGGCATCGGGATGGGTGGCCGGAGACCTGAGTGCCGCCAATCAGGTTTTTAACCGCCTGGCTCAACAGAAGGGAGAGCCCATGGACCGGGATGGGGCATTAGCAGCAAAGGGCACCGTGTCGATGGAAGTCCTGGACCAACTGGCAGCGATTCCCTATTATCACCAGTCGATGCCGAAGTCCTTAAGCAATCAGCAGGCCATGGAATGGATGGCCCCCTTGTGGTCGGCATCGCTTTCGGTAGAGGATGCGATGGCAACGGCTCAGGCACACCTGACGGCTCAGGTTGTCCAAGCAATCCAAGCCCTGCCTTATGAATCCGGAAGGATGCTGGTAACGGGCGGGGGCGCGCTAAACCAATCGCTTATGCAGCGCATGGCGGAAGCGGTTCAGCGTCTTGATATCGAGCTTGTCGTACCCGATCTGGCATTGATTCAGTATAAAGAGGCGCTGGTGATGGCTTTGATGGGTGCTTTGCGGTGGCGGGAGGAGACCAATATTTTTTCAGAAACGACCGGATCCATCCGAGACCATATTGGAGGGGCCCTATGGATGGGGGCCGGCTATCAATTGGGGGACTGAGTCTCAAACCAGGAATGGCTTGAGCCTTGTCACTAATAGGCGCCCGTTTTAAGTAGCACCAAGGTGCAGGCACGTACGACCGATATGCCGACTTGCATCAGCTGGGATTCCCATTCGGGGTTTTCGGTTCCTGGATTAAAAATAACTCTTTGAGGCTTCAGGGAGACCACATAATCCTGATAGGCTTTTTGATTCCTTGGATTCAGATAGAGCGTAACGGTATGCAGTGAATCGACATAAGGTATGCCGGTTTGTATGGGAACGCCTCTTAGGCGTCCGGAAGATTTGCCGATGGCAACCACGGGGTGGCCGTGATCGACCAGTTCGTTGAGGGCAAGGTAACTGTATCTGCTGGGGTTCTCTGAAGCCCCTAAAACGAGGGTTTTTTTCTTTTCCATAGTCCATTCTTTTGCTGACTGATTTTCCATTTCAAGCGATTCGAGTCGGAGATATTGTAAATCTATCCTTTTCTCCGGGTTTGGGTTTCGCTAGGTTTCTTGGTTTGCGTATAGTGAAAATGTAAATGGAAAAAATGAAGCCATCATAATAAAGGAACGGAGCGGCTGGTTAGAGATAAAGGACTAACTTTAAGACAAGAACGAATTTGCCCATGAAACAGCAAGCTTATATAGTCGGGGGATTGAGGACGGCCGTTACTCGGGCAAGAAGAGGAGGTTTCCGCTTTATGAGGCCCGATGATCTTGCCGTACAATTAATTAAGGGGCTGCTAAATACCCAATTCGGGGAATTTGATCCCGCTCGCATTGACGATCTCATCGTAGGGAATGCGGTTCCCGAAGCCGAACAAGGCCTTCAGGTCGGTCGTATTATAGCGAATCGTGCTTTGGGAACATCGGTGGCGGGGGTTACACTGAATCGCTACTGCGCTTCGGGCTTGGATGCCCTTGCCATGGCAACCGCACGGATCCAGTCAGGAATGGCCGATTGCATTCTTGCCGGAGGCACCGAAAGCATGTCGCTGCTACCCACGGCCGGATGGCGGACCATGCCGAATTACGATATCGCCCGGGAAACACCCGATTATTATCTGTCCATGGGGCTGACAGCAGAAGAAGTCGCTAAAGATTATGCCGTTTCTAGGGAAGACCAGGATGCCTATGCGCTGGCTTCCCATAAAAAGGCACTCAAAGCGCGGCAGGAGGGGATTTTTCAGACAGGCATTCTTCCCATCGAAGTCGAAGAAATATCGGTCGATGATCGGGGAAAGCGCGTCGTTCGCAGCCATACCGTGGCCTATGATGAAGGCCCCAGGGAAGATACTTCCATGGAAGCCCTTTCGCGGTTAAAACCTGTTTTTGCCGAAGGGGGAACCGTGACGGCGGGGAATGCTTCGCAGACCTCGGACGGGGCGGCTTTCTTGATGGTGGCTTCCGAGGCCATGGTCAAGGAGATGGGTTGGGCGCCATGGGGAAGAATGGTCAGTTGTGCGGTGGCAGGCGTTGATCCGCGGATCATGGGAATCGGGCCGGTAGAGGCGGTACCCAAGGCACTGCGCCAGGCCGGTTTGTCTTTGCAGGATATTGCGCTCATTGAGCTCAATGAAGCTTTTGCTTCCCAAACTCTAGCTGTGATGCGGACTTTAGATTTAGATCCCGAGAAAGTAAATATTCATGGCGGGGCCATTGCGTTGGGCCATCCATTAGGCTGTTCGGGAGCTAAGTTAAGCCTACAGAACCTTCTGGATCTTGAGCGCGGAAAGCATAGGTATGGAATGGTGACCGCTTGCGTAGGGGGAGGGCAGGGGATCGCTGCCGTTTGGGAGAATCTGCGCCGCTAAAGGGTAGGAGTCGGGATTCGGCCTTCCTTTCCCTTAGGATTCGCTAAATTTGCAGGTTCGAATCAGTTTCGAAATACCATGAAACCTACCGTTTTTTCGATAACGCTTTCGGGCCTCCTGGCCCTTTTGCTGGTCTTTGGGACCACATCGAAAGAATACATCCATGGGTTTACGGGCCACCAGGATACGACTTCCTGCCATCATTCCCATCCCTTAGGTCCGGTTTGGGATCCGCCCCATCATCATTGCGAGTTTTTATCCTTTGTGCTTTCGGCTTTTGGGCCTACGGTATTCATCCAACTCGTTCCCGCCCGTCCGCAGCTGGGATTCTGTTATCATGCAATCCTTCGGTCCTATCAGGACCAGGAACCTCCAGGCAGGCAGCCGGTTCGGGGGCCGCCTTTGGCGGGACTCACCGTATAGAAGGCTTTCACGACGACCCCGTGGGGCCCGTAATGCTCCAGCCTCCGAAGAGGCGGGAGGCTGATTCTTCACTTTTTTTCAAGCGAATGCGTTCCTGCCTTACTGCCTTGGGGCTTGTATTTCTTTCATTATACGCAGCCCGGGCACAAAACTCTTCTTGCCAATGTACCCTAGAGGTGCAGGTCCTTGATTCCGTATCAGGCCAGCCCCTTACGGGAGTATGGGTCCGGGCGCCCGGTGCCGACAGCCTGATTTGGACCGATCATAATGGGTTTTTTCGGGTTTTAGGTCTATGCGAGGAAAAGGACATCCCCCTCCAGGTGTTTCTGGCCGGCTATAGACCTAAGGAGCCGGTCTACCGATGTCAGGCTTCGATGGGCCGGCATATACTCTACTTGCATCGATGGGGCGCCCTATTGGATGAGGTGTCTGTTCATGCGCACCATCGCCCCAGTTTGTTTGAATCGGGGGAAAGCCTGGGTGAAAAAGAACTTTTGGCCCGCTCCGGCCTTCCCTTGGCAAAGGTCGCCGAAGGGTTGCCCGGTTTGCGAACCCATGACCATGGGATGACTTTATCTAAACCCGTTATTCACGGATTCTCTGGGGTTCGCATTCAGGTGATCGCCGACGAAATGAGCTTAGAAGATCAGAGCTGGGGTGCCGAACATGCTCCGATGATGGATGCTCAGCAGCTGGGCGAGATCAGGCTGGTTGAAGGGGCGGCCGGTTTGCGCTACGGATCGGCAGCGGCCGGCAGAATCCTTCGGGGAACCCCGGAACCCATGCGGGCTACCCCAGGATTCAAACTAAAGATGCAGGCGGTGGGCATGAGCAATGGTAGAGGTGGAGGCGGAAACCTTCAATGGGACCAGCATTCGCATTCGATTCCGGGCCTCGCATGGCGGGTTTCGGCCGGTGGTAAACGGGCCGGCAATTATCGAATTCCAGGCTACGATGTTGCGAACTCAGGTTTTGCAGAGGCCAGCTTGGGAGGGCGGATGTCTTACACCCGTAAATGGGGCCAAATGGAGGGGTATATTAGCCATCTCCAGCACCGCATAGGAATGTATGCGGGGGCCCATACCGGGAGTACCGATGACCTGCTTCTGGCCATTCATTCGCCGTATCCCAGGGTCCAGGAAGGGTTTAGCTACGCCATCGGAAGGCCCGAGCAGGCGGTCGCCCAGACCCGAATGGGTTTCCACTTTCATTCGGACTTCGCCTTAGGAGCCCTGGATTTTCGCTATGGATTTCAATCCAATCTTCGCGAGGAGTTTGATCCTAGGCGGGGAGCTGGCAATCAGGCTCAACTCCATCTGGACCTTCGAACTCATCAGATCAACCTCGACTGGGAGCATGACATCCGCGAGTCCATCCACGGCCATCTAGGCATCGATCTTTCCCATGCATCGAATCGATTCAGAGATGGGGATCGATTTCTTATTCCGGCCTACGACGCAAAGAAAGCAGCCTTATATCTCATTGAAACCTTGGAGGCCGGCGGCCTGGATTGGGAGGGTGGCATCCGGCTGGATTTTCAGCAGTTTGAAGTTTATCAGCCCGAGGGTTCGAACCAGCAAATCCAATACTATGAAGACCGATACTTTAAACCGAGCTTTTCCTTGGGTATCGCCAAACGTTGGCCCGGCCTGGGGGACACCCGTTTGCAGTATCATGCTTCCTGGCGCCCGCCCCATGTCGCGGAGCGTTTCTCACGGGGTTTGCATCAAGGAGCGGCCCGCATGGAGTTCGGGAATCCGAATCTAGAGGTCGAAAGGTCGCATGGCTTGTTTTTAGATCAGAACTTTCGCTGGAGCCGGGGACGGCTTCGGGCTCGCTTCTACGGGCAGGTTTTTGATGGACTGATTTATTTGGAGCCTGGTGATCCCGTCCTGTCCATTCGGGGAAGTTTCCGTTCCTATCATTACGAACAGGTGCCTGCCCAATTATGGGGTAGTGAATTCACCTGGGAGCAGACATGGACTTCATTTTGGCAGTCTGTGGTTCAGGGCTCTTGGATCTGGGCCCAGGACAGAAGCCGCCATGACTGGCTCATCGGGATGCCTGCGGACCAGTATCAACTCAGGCAGCGGTTTCTGATTCCGGCCGGCAAATCCTCGCTGCCATGGATCGCTACCCTTAACTTTCGCCATCTGAGTACGCAAAAAAGGATTCCCCGAGATTTTGATCAGCGAGACTACCTGCGCCCTCCCGGAGCCTATTCGCTGTTCTCTGCAGGTCTAGAAAAGTCCTTGGCAGGAAAATGGGGGAGCTGGCAGCTCCAGCTGGAATGCGATAACCTTTTAAATACGGTATATCGGGATTATCTAGACGCGTTCCGTTATTACCTGGACCGCCCGGGGCGCAATTTCATTTTACGTATCCATTTCATGTTAGAAGGAAATAAAAAGGAGCCCCTCGATTAACCAACAACAAAAACAAGATTTTTATGAAAACCAAACGCCTCAATTTAAATGTTCGCGGCCTGTGCCGCTTTGGAATCTATGGTTTTGCCTTGACGGCCCTGACCACCCTTGCCCTGGGCTGCAAGAAGGAAAAGAACCCGCCGGTTCCCAGCGAACCGGAACTGATTACCACCGTCAGGCTGGTGTTCTCAGAGCCTCAGGGCCTGCCGTTTCATTTCGACTATAAGGTCATCGATGGACAGATGAGCGCCGATACCGTTCGGCTAAAGCAAAACCAGGAATATAAACTGGAAGTGCATTTCCTCAATGAGTATGGGCAGACGCCCGAGGATGTAACGGATGAGATCCTAGAGGAAAGTCGGACGCATTTGGTGCTGATGCAGTCGGAGCCTAAGGAGGCCATCGAATGGTTGTCGGGAAATCTCGATGAGCAGGGCGAGCCCTTACATCAGGAACGGAATTTGAAAACGGGATCGGCTGGAACAGGAAGCCTGAAAATCTGGCTCATGCACCAGCCGACGAATAAATGGGGCCAAGAACCCAGCTCCGCCGGTGGGGAAACCGATGCGGAAGCGCCTTTCCCTTTACAGATTCTCCCCTAGATCCTGGGATTCAGGTTTTCCGATTCGGGTATTTCGGGTATAGGGATGAGGGCATGAGGGGCCGAAAGCCGATGCCGTCCTCCTAATCTTGGATGGTGCGGGCAAACTCTTCCATTCGGGTGATCTTCCCATCGATGACCGTATAGATTTGCACCCATTCCTGGCGAAGTTCCCTGCCCGACCGTTTGACGCGCTGGTGTTCTCGTCCCCGGACGACCACCATGGGGCCATCAACCATATATTGGTCGACTTCAAAAGCCAGGACCTCGGTTCGATCTAGAATATTGGAAAAAAACTGGCGGACCCCATCTTCCCCCTCAAATACGGACACGGGAATCACTTGGGTGCCGTGATAGACCCAATGGCTGTCTGGGGAAATGGTTTTCATGATCCCATCGATGTCTTGGGCAGCGAAGGCCGCATAGAGGTTTTCACCGACTTGTTGGGGGCGATTCATGAGTCATGGAATTGGGAGGTGAATGTCAAAGATTGGACATGGCCCCAATCCGCCATGGGTCATCTCCATCGCAAGGATGGGCCGATCTAAGGTAAAGTTATGCGGAATCCAGAAAAAAAAAATTGACAAAGTTTGGAAAATAAGGTAGATTAGGGGTAACAAATTTTTGATTTCCATGGCGCAAATCATTGAGAAAGAGGAAATTTCCCAGTACCGTATTGTCCCGGCCTTTGTTGACAATTCTTTGAAGTGGGAAAAAGAGCTACGTTATGCCACCCGGTTGGGAAATGAATTTAAGGGGAAAACCCATATAACTTTTGAGACCACCCAAGGGCCGCTTTCGGTCTCTACGACCGTCTGGTCCGTGATCGATGGTTTTCTTCAACTTAAGGGGGGGACGCTGATACCGCTAAAGAGCGTCATCGACGTTCATTACTAACAGACGGTTCGTTTTTCCATTTTGTTGGAATTTCCCCATTTTACGCTGAGATTTTTGTAATTTTGCTCACCCATTGGCAAAGTTATGACCCGGCCTACCGGTTGCATAATCCGGACCGGGATCGTGTAATAATGCATTTAGTTTCTGAATATGAGAGTTGATGAGATTTCCGAACGAATCAATGCCTTTTTGGTTTCCGATTTTGAGGTAGAGGCTTCGGCCCTATTTCCTGAGGCAAGCCTTAAGGAGGCCTTGGACTTAGATAGTTTGGATTTTATAGATTTGGTGGTGGCCATCGAGCGAGAATTCGGATTTAAAGTCAACCCGGAGGACTTTCAGTCTATGGTAACCTTGGGTGATTTCTATCAGTACGTATCCAGGCGGCTGGAGGCAGAAGCCAAGGTATAGATCATGGCCGGCTGGGAAGGACGCAGCGCGGGCTCCAACTGGGGATATCGATTCTTTATAAGCCTTTTGCGATGGGGTGGACTTCGATCGGCCTATGCTTTTCTGCCATTCGTAACCCGCTACTATTACTGGTTTAGACCCGCTGCAACCCGTCCACTGTTTTATCTTTATCATCATCGACTCGGATTGTCCCCGGCTGCTTCCCGCAGGTTAATTCGCAAGAATCTTTTTTATTTCGGCATGTCGCTGATTGACAAAGTAGCCATTGTCTCGGGGGCGGGAAAAGAACTCGAACATGATAATATAGAAGGTACGCGCCATATCTCAGCGATGCTAGAGAAGGGGAGAGGCGGATTGGTTCTCAGCGCTCATCTGGGGAATTGGGAGTTGGCAGGCCATCTTCTTAAGCATTTGCCGGGCCCCATTCACATCCTCATGTATGATGGAGAAGAGGCAGGAGTCAAAGCGGCTTTATCCAACTATCAGCAGCAACGCAGCTTTCAGATTATCTACGTCAAAGAGGATTTGTCTCATATCTACGAGATCATGGCGGCATTGGGCCGAAATGAACTTGTCTGTCTTCATGGAGATCGCTTCCTACCCGGCCACCGGACCCTATCTGCGCCATTTTTAGGGGAAGAGGCCCCTTTCCCTGCCGGTCCCTTTTTGCTGGCTTCGAAATTAAAAGCGCCGGTTTGTTTTGTTTTTGGATTTAAAGAGTCTAGATTTCGGTATCGATATTATTCCTGGCCTGCTCGGACTTATGAAGGAAGGGGAGACCAGGGTATGAAATCCATGCTGGCCGACTATGTCGCCCTGCTGGAAGAAATGGTCCGGAAATATCCGGAACAATGGTTTAATTATTATGAATTCTGGAATCGAGAAAATCGTTGAAGCCGGCCCCTGGCTGCCCCAAGCTCCACCCTTCACATTCATTGATCGGATTTGTATGGGGCCTTCGGGGTTTCAATCTCTTTTTGAAGTCAAAGAGGTGGCCTGGCTGGTTCGCCACGGCTGCCTGACAGCAGCGGGACTTGTGGAGAATATGGCTCAGACGGCCGCCGCTGAAAGCGGCTGGGAGGCAAGCAGTCAGGACATGCCTCCGCCCATTGGGTTTTTGGGGGCGGTGAGTCATTTGGAACTGCAGCGATTACCCCGGATTGGCGAGCTGCTCAGGACGCAGATCGAAAAAACCCATCAAATCCTTCATGCTCGCGTGCTTAAAGCCACCATATGGGTGGATGCCGAACGGATCGCTAGCTGTGAAATGAAAATCTTTCTTGAAAATCGCTAGGTAATTGGAGATGAAAAGGATAACCCATACGACAGAAATGGAAGTCAAGTTCTCAGAGGCCGATCCTTTAGGCATCGTCTGGCATGGCCATTTCATTCGGTATTTTGAAGATGGGAGAGAAGCCTTCGGTCAGGCCTATGGACTCCGTTACTTAGACTTGTATCGACATGGAATCGTGGTGCCGGTGGTCCAAATGACCTGCGACTATAAGCGCATTCTGCGTTACGGACACCGGATTCGATTGGAGACCACTTATGTGGACACGCCGGCCGCTAAGCTGCTATTTGAATATGCGCTCTTTGATTCGCAGCGCGATGAGCTGGTGGCCCAGGGTCGGTCGACTCAAGTCTTTATGGACAAGGCGAACCTAGAACTCATGTGGTATCTCCCCGAATATATGCTGGATTGGAAAGAAAAATGGTTGCCATGACGAAGCCCCGACCGGTATGGATTCAAGCCTTGCATCAGGTCTGCGGGGCGGGAGAAGAGGTGGAGGCCCTATGGCTGCGAATGCGTAGCCTTGAAACGGCCCTGGATCGGGAAGTCGGTCATGATGGAGAACCCCGATATATTGGGCGCATCTCTCATTCCAGCTGGTTGGCATGGAAGGAAGCTTTGAATGCAGAAGCGGATCGCGAAAGGCCGGATCTCTCGATGTTTGAGACCCTGGTTTGGAGATCGCTGCATGGGGCGCGGAAGGAACTGGGTGAAAAGGTGAAAGAGGTCCCCTGGATCTTATCGACGACGAAAGGCAATATTGGAGCATGGAGAGAAGGGCAAGATGAAAGGGCTCGGCTTTTCTCCACGGCCAAGGTTTTGGCCGATCATTTTGAAATGAAGCATAGGCCGACGGTCGTTTCTCATGCTTGCGTTTCGGGTCTGCTGGCACTGATTCTCGCCCAACGTTGGATTTCCACCGGCCAGGCGGATCAGGTCTTAGTGACGGGCGCAGACCTTGTATCGGAATTTATACTTCGTGGCTTCCAGTCGTTTCATGCCCTTTCCCTGGGGCCTTGCCGGCCCTTCGATCATCATCGAAATGGAATCAGCCTGGGGGAAGGAGCCGCTACCCTTTTGCTGTCTGCTCAAGTTATAGGAAAAACGCCTATTGAGCTCGTAAGTGGGGCATCGACCAATGATGCCAACCATCTTTCGGGACCCTCCAGAACCGGCGAGGAACTGGCCATGGCCATTGAAAGATGTCTGACCCAGGCAGGGGTATCCCCAAAAAGTTTGGATATGATTTCAGCCCACGGCACGGCCTCGGTTTACAATGATGAAATGGAGGCCAAGGCTTTGGGAATGCTGGGCCTGGTTGAAACACCGGTGCACAGTTTAAAAGGCTTGGTGGGCCACACCCTGGGTGCTGCGGGCGTACTGGAGACGGCCATCGTCCTCGAAGCCATGGAAAGGCAGCAACGCCTCCCTTCCCTGGGATACAAAACACCCGGTGTTAGCTATCCGCTGGCCGTCACGGAAACCCTTCAATCGGCAAGACTGGATCATGTTCTTAAGACTGGATCTGGGTTTGGGGGCGTGAATGCGGCCATACTGCTGCGCCGACATCCCAATCGCCCTATAAACCCATAAACCCATAAACTCATAAACCCAGATTCTGGCATCGACAAGGGCTGCAGAAATTTTTGGAATTGAGCCTCAAGGGGCCCAAGGCGCATGCTCTTTTTCGGGAAAAAAGGAAGAGGCGTCCATCATAAAATATACGAACGCCTAAGGTTCGTGGATGATCCGTTTATTATCTGAAAAGACCCGAATCCAGCATTTGAGCTAAATCATTCTTTTGTTTGATTTAGCGCTTGAATAACGAGCCAGCTCATCGTACCAACACCTGTTTTCATCGATGTTTCATCGATGTCAAATTGAGCATTATGCACCGGTGCGGTAAATCTTTTTCCATCTTGATTGGTCCCGAGACGGAAAAAGCAGGCCGGAATCTTTTGAGCATAATAGCTAAAGTCTTCGGCCGCCATGCGAAGGTTCAAAGTTTGGACTTTGTCTTTGCCCATAAATGCTTCGGCCCATGACCTTGCCTTTTCTGTGAGGTCGGGATCATTAAATAAGGAGGGGTAGCCTCGGGGAATCTCGACTTCAACCTCTCCGCCCAGGGAATGAATGACCTCTTGGGACATTTGCCGAATCCAGTTGTGGGCCTCTTGCCTCCAGGGCTCATCAAGGGTGCGGAACGTACCTTGGAGCTCGACCTGATCGGGGATTACGTTATTGGCTAGACCGCCGCTAATTTTCCCGAAACTCAGTACGGTGGGAATTAAGGGATTGGCTTTTCGAGATACCACCTGCTGGAGCTGAGTGATTAATTGCGCAGCCATGGTGATGGGATCTATGGTCTGATGAGGCATGGCCGCATGGCCGCCTCTTCCTTTGATGGTAATATAGATCTCATCGGCGCTGGCCATATACTGCCCTGAGCGGAAGCCCAAGGCTCCAGTTGGCATATGAGGGTAGACATGCAAGGCGAATATGGCGGAGGGAACTGGATTCTCCAGCACCCCTTCGGCGATCATCATACTGGCGCCGCCGGGGTGTTTTTCTTCTCCGGGCTGAAAAATAAGCTTTACCGTCCCCTCCCATTGGTCACGAATTTCATGAAGAATGCGGGCGACCCCTAATAGGCAGCTGGTATGGACATCATGCCCGCAGGCATGCATTACGCCCGGGTTGCGGGAGCGATAGGCGACCTCATTGGCTTCTTCGATGGGAAGCGCATCCATATCCGCACGGACCGCAATGCAGTTTGCATCGGGGTTTTTGCCTTTTATCAAGGCCACGATGCCGGTCCCTGCTACCTGAGTTTGATGGGGGATTCCCCATCTCTCTAATTGTTCGGCGACAAAGCGAGCCGTGTTCACCTCCTGAAAAGAAAGTTCAGGGTTGGCATGGATATGATGGCGGAAGGATTGATACTCGGGAAAATATTCTTCTGCCTTTTGTTGTATATACGATTTCATAGGTGGCGTCATGGATCGATGGAATCACAAGATCTATGATTTCATCGCGAATTCCCAGAAATCTACGAAGTTTTTCTAAGCATTCGCGCTCCTTGCAATCCGAACCGGGGCTAAGGATTAAAAAGGATTCGCTCCACTTAAACTCGTCTAAAAACCAGAAAGGGAAGCCGGATGGATTGGACGGCATGCTAGGCGGCTATAGAGCTGAAGGGCATTTTAGGCCATGGGATTGGAATCGGGGTTTATTTTATGAAGCAAATAGGATAGGCCGAATAATTCAGCGGCGGTGGCAACCGCCGAGATGCTTACCCCGAGAACGCCATGGAGGTTCAGGTTCTGTCCGGTAAAATAAAGATTTCCCAAGCGGCTGCGAGGAGCGATCATGCGGGTCGAAGGCTCCCGAAATGATTTTTGCCATCCATAAATCCCACCCTGAGGTGTTCCAGTGTAATCGCGAAGCGTTAAGGGGGTGGCGGCTGTGCTTCCCATGATATGAGCCCGATTCCATCCGAGATCCCGAAAAACCTGTCCGATAAGCTGTTCCTTCTTCGCCTCTTTGAACTCATCATACGAAGGAGGGCGGCCTTGGGGATCGGTGGCTCGGTTTTTCGATTCGGCCCATGGCCGCACGCATTCATAGTCCATATAAGTCATGATGGTCAATCCGCGGGCAAAACCTGGGTGCTGCGGGTCTTCCTGGAAAAACAGTCCATAGGTATGGGGCCAGGACGCGGCAGACGAGGCTCCCGCCGCCAAAGTTTGAAAATCGCGATGCCAGTATAGGTTGTGATTGGCGTAGGGGATGGTTTTCGGCGCCAGGACTAGGTAAGCCGTAAAGCTTCCCGGCGTCTGGGGGATCTGGGCAATGCGCTGGCGAAATGCCGGCCGGAAAGCTTGATGGTCAACCATCTCTAGGAAGCGGGCCGGATGAATGGCGCAGACAAAATGCCGGGCATGGAACCGAGCCCCGTCCTGGGTTTCCACGGCGGTAGCGCGACCGTTTTGGGTGATCAGCCGCTGAACTTGGCAGCGGTTTTTCATCTGACCACCCTGCTGAAGGATTTTTTGGACCAAGGCCTTTGTGAGTCGGGTCGTTCCCGGAAGAATTTTTCGCGGTCCTTCATAATAACTGTTCCATACCAAAGCATGTTGATAGAAAGGACTGTGCTGCGCATCGCCGGCGTAAAGAAGAGAAGAGCCTGTGAGTACCGCCCGAAGCTTGGCCGAAGGAATGAGCTGGTTTAGAACTTCGATTAAGGATGGGCTCAAGAAGGGTTGCTTGGCCCAGGGATCTCCGGTTTGAAGCCGATATAAGGGGAATTGTTGGATGAACCTTTCGAGCTCCGCCAAATACTGGACCAAGGGCCCTCGCATCTCGGGGAAATGGGGGAGCAGGGCCTCCAAAAATCGGGTTTTCCCCACACCGTGGGGGTAGGCGGTCGGCGAATCGCCAAATCGAATTCGGTCAAATCCGTCCTCGTCTAAATCTTTCAATGCCAAGTCCTCGAGGAGACCTAGGTATTCGAAAATCCGATATAAAGTCTGACCCGGCTTCATGCTGCCCAGATAATGGACGCAGCTGTCAAATAAGGTCTTTTGAAAGGAGAAGGACTGGAGGCATCCGCCCCATTGCTTATCCTGGTCCAGGACCAAGACCTTCATCCCCTCACGGCTGGAAAGGGCGGCGGTCAAAAGCCCTCCTAAGCCCCCACCGACGATGATGAGATCGTATTGCGTTTCAGACATAGGGCCATCAATGGACACGTTCAAGCAACCCTTTCATTTTTTCTATGAGCGCTTCGGCCAGCTCCGCTGCCTTTTCTTCGGAATCCGACTCACTGTATATGCGCACAATGGGCTCCGTGTTCGAACTGCGGATGTGAACCCAGTCTTTATCAAAGTCGATGCGAATGCCGTCCTCTCGGTTTATGGGATGCGGAGCGTAGTCCGCTGCCAGGGCATCAAATAAAGCGTTCGTGTCGGTGCCAGGGGGTAGGGTTAATTTGTTTTTGGACATAT
>CAZYEZ010000024.1:0-18156 GCA_964646775.1 uncultured Chitinophagaceae bacterium
TATAGAACTGGGATCAGAGGAATATGCAGGTTTTAAAAAATTAAGATCTCGAAAGGATAAGCCTAGGAAAATAAAACATTAGGTCCTGCGCAGTCCAAGGCCCTGCCAATCACCACGGCGCCCCGCCCTCGTCGAAAGAATCGGCTTTTGGTTATTTTTGCCGCATGGCAAGAAAAAAGGTGGTGTTTCTCGGTTCCAAGCCCATTGGGTTTCGATGTTTTCAGCATTTAATCAAGGAACAGGATCAGCTCGGCATTCGATGCTTGGGCGTTCTTTATAACGCGCGGGCCGATTTTGCCACCCTTCCTTGGGAAGAAACCGCCAAAAAGGCTGGCATCCCGATACTCCAAGACTTGGACCAGCTACCCCCCACTGATCTTTTGTACTCCGTTCAGTACCACCAGATTCTAAAGCAGACCCATATAGATAAAGCAGCGCTTGCACTCAACCTGCATATGGCCCCATTGCCAGAGTACCGAGGTGCCAATGCGTTTACAATGGCCATCATCGAGAAGAAAAAAGAATTCGGAACAACCGTTCATATCATGGACGAAAAAACCGATCATGGCGATGTCCTCTTTCAAAAGCGCTTCCCCATTCCGGCAGATTGTTGGGTCGAGGATCTATACACAATGACCATAGAGGCCTCTTTCCGTCTGTTTACACAAACGCTGCCCGCCATCTTGTCGGGTCAGTACCGACGATTGCCTCAAGAAGAGCTGATTCCGGTCTATGGAACTTCTTTCCATTGGCGGAATGAAATTCATGCGTTAAAAGAAATTGATCTAACCTGGGATGCAGATAAAATTGAACGCCAGATTCGCGCGACTTCAATGCCTGGTTTCCCTCCGCCTTTTTGCCGGGTTGCTGGTAAAAAAATCGCCTTCGTACCCGAAAAGGAATTATGAAAAAAATTATATTAACGGTCACCTCAGACCCCAATTATGACCAGCGCATGCGCCGCATCTGTCTGTCCTTGCATCAGGCCGGATATCAGGTCTGCCTAGTCGGTCGAAAGCGACCTGCCAGCAAACCACTTATTCCCGCGCCTTATGAACAGGTGCGCATTCCTCAGCGAATTGATCAGGGCAAACTCTTCTACCTAATTTATAACCTCAAACTATTCTTTTTTCTTCTTTTCCGCCGCGCAGATGCCTATTGCGCCATCGATTTGGATACGATACTTCCCGTATATGCCGCCTCTATGCTTAAAGGAGTCCCGCGTGTCTATGATGCCCACGAGCTCTTTCCGGAAATTGAAGAGTCTGCCTCTCGCCCCCGGATCCAGCGCATATGGCGCTGGATTGAAAAAATGATGGTACCCCGATTCTCCTGGGGCTATACCGTGAGTCACAGCTATGCTTCATTTTTTAAGGAGCGCTATGGGGTCGACTATGCCATCGTTCGAAACGCCACCGTTTGGAAACCCTATGAAGAGGTGAAAAAGTCCTGTCTTTACCTCTTATATCAAGGGGCGGTTAACAAAGGGCGTTGCTTCGATGAATTGATTGACGCCATGGAAATGGTTGATGCGCCCCTTGTTATTTGCGGTGAAGGCAATTATTATCACGAAGCGAAAGCCCGGGCTAAGGCAAAAGGCCTGGACGAAAAGATTCGATTCACCGGCTACTTGCCTCCCGACGCGCTGATTCCATATACCCAAGGTGCTTATTTGGGGATCACGCTCTTTGTATCTACCTCCCTAAGCAACCGCCTTTCCTTAGCCAACCGATTCTTCGACTACATGCATCAGGGCGTACCGCAACTAGCCATGGCCTATCCTGAGTACGAACGCATCAACGCGGAGTTCGAGGTAGCTACCCTTATTTCAAGCCCCAGTCCGGAAAATATTGCCCAGGCATTGAATCGGCTGATCCACGACCAGGCCTATTACAGGCGATTAAGAGAGCAGGCGCTGGCGGCAAGAGATAAGTATAATTGGCAACAGGAAGAAAAAGCCCTTCTTGGCGTCTATGAAAAGATTTTCCATGAATCCTGAAACCCAACCTTTATTCTCGGTGGTCATCCCCGCATATAAGGCAAGTGCCACGCTCGGAAAGGCCTTGTCCTCCTGTCTGAATCAGACCCGAAAACCCGATGAAATCATTGTCGTCGACGATGGGGGTTACTTACCTGGCACCTGGGAGCAGGAATGGACGGACCCATCTATACAATGGGTCCGCAGAGTGACGAATGGGGGGCCCGCTCAAGCGCGCAATACAGGTGTTGAACGTGCAAAGGGTAAATACATAGCTTTCCTGGACGCCGATGACAGCTGGCACCCTGAAAAGCTATTCCTTCTTGAAGACCTTTTGGTTCAAAATCCACAAATTCGCTTTCTCTTTCACGATCATGTTACGGGGGAGCAAGCGTTTCCACCGATTCCCGAAAAAACCACCCTTTATCAGTATTCCTGGATAAAACTGCTTTATCGCAATCCCATGGCGACGCCTTCCGTCATTATCGATCGAGCGCTGTTCATCCCCTTTCGCCCTACCATGAGATACATGGAAGACTACGACCTCTGGTTGAGAATGTCGGAGAAGACACCCCTTTATTACCTTCCCATCGCCCTCACACGGCTGGGTCGACCTACGGGGAGCGAAGGCGGGTTAAGTGCACAGCTATGGGAAATGAGAAAAGGGGAGATTTGTGCCTTTAATTATATGGCTTTACGGCGTCCGCTTCGCCTGCCGCTGCTCCCTTTTCTGTGGGTTTATAGCCTGTTAAAACATCTGAGAAAGAGGATCCGGACCTCCCATCGCTAGCTCTCAGCTCAGCGCACTGGAAGGAACTTCCATCACCTTCCCTTGGGCCACGCGCAATACGCGGGCCGGGTACTTCTGAATTAGGGAGTAATCATGGGTGGCCATAATAAAGGCCGTGTGGTAATCCCGAGAGATGGTCAGCAGGAGCTCCATGATCTCTTCCCGGGTGTCCGGATCCAAATTTCCTGTTGGTTCATCGGCTAGAATAAGGCTCGGCTTGTTTAGAAGTGCCCGAGCAATGTCGACCCGCTGTTGCTCGCCACCGGACATTTCATGGGGCATCTTAAATCCTTTGTTCTTCAATCCAACTTTACCCAATAAATGCTCGATGCGCTCCTGGATCCGGCGCTTTTCTTTCCATCCCGTCGCCTTAAGTACAAACTCAAGGTTTTCAAATACATTGCGATCACTGAGGAGTCTAAAATCCTGAAAAACGATACCCAAATTACGACGCAGCTCCGGGACGGTCTTCCAAGTAAGTTTAGTGAGATCGAAGCCCGCAACGACACCCTCCCCCTCACGCAAATACAGATCTCCATATAAGGTCTTCAGAAGGCTGGACTTTCCTGCACCGGTCTTGCCAATTAAGTAAACAAACTCCCCGGCGGCGACATCAAAGTTTACCGACTCTAATATCAGGCTTTTGCCTTGATAGATGTTTGCATCATTAAGCGAGATTACCGTTCCTTCCGCCTTCATTTCTAGTCAAGCTTTTGATTTGTTAAGGGATGATTCCATTCGAGGGTCCTTTCATGAATGCAAAAAAACTTTCCATGAATTAGAACCCTTCCGGGTAAAAATAGTGCAATTCCCTAAAACTCCGGGGGCGTTTTCTGCAATCATACAAACAGAGAAAACCCCGTGGAATATAAAAAAAGCCCCGGAACAAGTCCGGGGCCTGCCTCAAATCGGCGGTCAGATATTCAATTATTGCGAAACCAGTTTTTGGGTATAGATCTGGGCCCCGCTTATGGTCTTCACCATATATATTCCCTTTACAGAAATCGCAGAAGCGGGGATTTCAATGCGGGTAATAGATCCCGTGGACGGCGCCTGAGTCTCGTAGACCAATTTGCCGGTAATATCAACCACCTGAACCTTTACCAGCTCCTCCTGAGCGGATTGAACCACCACATGAGCGTTACCGCTGGTGGGATTGGGGACCACGGCCACCTTGGCTTCCTCTGAAACCAGGGTGTTGATACCCAAGGGGTTATTGCTAATATTCAGGCGATCAATATAGAAATAGTTTCCTACCCCAATATTATTTTCATCGGCTGTAGAGCGATAGCGGAACCGGAAGAACACACGCTCTTTACGGGCGTTCTCAGGAAGTTCAATACTTTTCAACTCCCAATCACCCGTCCAAAGTGGACGATATTTTCCGGTATAAGTCCCTTTATTCGCAAGTGTTTTTCCTTTCATACTGTCAAGGGTTACCCAGGTGTCACCGCAGTTGGTTGAGTAAGCGATTTCCAATACATCATTCATATCGGCTCTTTTCACAGTGCGATATGCTCCCGAGTACATGAAGTTCAAGTTGCAATGACCGGAAGTCATGCCTGAAAGATCAAAGGCGGGGGTGAAGAAATCGTCATAATCACCCGCGGGGCTGCCAATGTAGTTATTGGGGAAAGTACGCCCATCATAGCCATGAAATACCATAGAGGTATTGTCATAATAACCGGTGGCAGAGGTCATCTCCCAACGCTGGCTATTGTTGTAATAATTGAAAGTAGGATACTGATCGGCACCATTCTCTCCCTCTGTAAACTCCTGAATGTAACCCAAAGGCTGGATGGTTGCTTTGCTGGCCACGTAAACGGGGGTTTCCTCAATGGTGGCAGAGCCGGTATTGTTACCCGTTGCGGTAAGTTTTACGGTTGCCCAGCCTGGCTGGTTAAATGTTACGACCGGATCTTGCGCGGTGGAGGTTGAAGGCGTCCCTGTGGGGAATTCCCACTGGATGCTTGTAATGGTATCTCTCCAGCTCTGATTACGGAAACGGAAGCTCTTATCCTGCTCACATAGGAAGTATGTACGGGATCCAAAAGGTAATGCCGAAGCGCCGCGGTCAACGGAGAATGCGGGAACCGGAGGTAAATCATTTTCCGGCTCCATGATGCCCGTTACGGTATGGGTAAACGGATCTATAAGTTTGTTCCGATTAGCCACGGAGCTCTTTAATGCAGCACGCGAGCGAATCACTTGCTGCTTGGTGAACATAGATGGGCAAGAGGAGTAATCCATGATGTTCTGCACATTGGTCGTATCTGGATAATCTACGATAACCGGAATGGGATCCGCATTCGAGTCAGGCACATAAAAGTACTCCTTGTGGTAGCCCGTCGCACAAACGGAATCAGCCAGAGGGCAAATGGATTGGTGTCCAACGGTTGGAGGCGTATCATCTACTTCATCATCGCCACATGGCTGCTGCCCTGCTCCTGTAAGACCACTGTTCCATGGATGATAGAGGTTCAAATAGTGTCCCACTTCGTGTTCCATGGTCTTTAATGTTCCGTTAATGTAGTTGTAAGCAACCATGATCCCGTCTGAATAGGGGAACTGTGCCGCACCGGCAGGAAGAGTCGCATAAGCCAGAACTGTTCCACCTTCTACACCGCGTCCAATAACGTTTTCAATCCAAATATTCATGTAGCGGGAAGGATCCCATTGGCCAAACTTAGCCTGCTCGTCTCCCCCTTTGGTAAGATAGGATTGACGGCGGGTAATGCCCGTCGTCGGATTTCCCTGCGGGTCCTTTCGGGCTAGGCGAAATTCGATATTCATATTGCCAATGTATGGCTGAAAGGTCGGAATTACCGCAGAAAGGTCTGAATTCTGCCCGGCGTAAACGTCGTTCAAGTTTTTGATCATAAGCCGAATGTCATCATCCTTTACATACTCGGCACCATAATCATGAATGACGTGAACAACGACAGAAATATACATTTTTTGAGCAATCTCGGCCTGATATTCGGCCTCTTTGGCCGCCAGATAATCTTCTAACGGGCCGGTGGTTTTTGCTTGGGCGCCGCGGATATATTGATCCAACGCCTGCTGAATTTCTGCCACCTTTGGATCGCGTTCGATGAACTCCCTATGAAGAGCATCCGTTCCGCAAACCTGAGCATGGACCGCCTGTGCCATACAGACGGAGGCCATCAATAACAAAATACCTTTCTTCACCATTTTGATTTTATTATGGTTTCAAATTAATCTACAAGGGGTAAAGATAGAAAATCCGGTTAAAAGAATGCAAAAATTTTTTAACAGCAAACCCCCTGATAATCTACTATTCGGGGCGCCCCCCATCCCTGATATTTGCAAGCAGGCATGGTAGATGGGTTTCGCCTCTCTTTTTTCTTGCTTTCGATCTGGAAATGAGCGCAACAAACCCAAGCCGTTCCGACTCCCGATATTTGAACCGATCGCAGCTACCAAAACATGCAATTCGGGTTTGATGCCTCGAAGAATCCTGAGCACGCCGCCATTTCCATTTTGCAAAAAATTGTGCAAAAACGCAGTTTCGGGCGCCACAATCCGGCAGGGACACAGGTTTCGGGCTCTGAAGAACACCAAATCCCCTTTTTGGACTTCGGTAAATTGTGTAAAAAACTTTACCATGAAAAACTTTCTCTTTCCATTTCGGCATTTTCAAAAACGGGTTGGGGCGCTCATGCTCTTTATTCTAAGCCTTCCACCTCTTGGCAGTCAAGGCCAAGTGAGCTTCCCGGCTGCCGGTGCCACCTGGCACCATGAAATGGCCTACGGCTCCTTCTACGGGTATGTAGCAGGAGATACCGTCATCCAAGGCAAGGCAGCCAAGATCATCCATCAGGAGCCCCGTCTCCAGCCCAACTGGTCTCAGCAGGGGCTTCATGTACTAAATCTTAATCCTCTCGCGGTCTTTACTCGATCGGACACGACCTTTATATTTAATAAGTATTTCAACCGCTTTACGCCTCTTTATATCTGGAATGCCAAACAGGGAGATAGCATCTGTCTACCACTGGTCGACCCCGATGGAGGCAAGGTCCTTTTCGGCGATTGGGGAGACAGTACATTCTGTTTTGTTGTGGATTCCATTCGAGCCGTCATCTATGATCAGCAGTTGTTGAGAACTTTCTATACCCGAAGTATTCGAAAAGGCAATCGAATCGAGTTAAATTGGGGATCGGCGGAGGTCGGCGCCTATGCAGACCGTATAGGAGGACTATTCTCCGGAATTCTTCCCCAATGTATTCCCAATACGCAATGCCTTGTCTTAGGCACCGACACGCGCCAATCCGCAGGACGAATTCGTTGTTACCGAGATCTCCGCTACTCGATTAAGCTGGTGCCCGATGACTGCGAAAACACAGGACACCAAACATCAATCCATAAGGACCCATACCCTTCAACGATAGGCCTAGGGGCCAACCCGGTCAGAGGAATATTGAACCTGAAATCGGAAGGCCCGTTGTCCGTCGAAAGGTTTGAGCTTTATGCCGCCTCTGGACATCGACTATTAACCCTGGTCCATCCCGAACCCCAGATAGACCTTAGCTCTTTCCCCCCTGGGCTGTACTTTGCGTTCATAGAAACACCAGCCAAAGCGCGTCATTTTTTTAGAATTATATTGGAATCTACCCATTAACCGGCAATGGTCAAATGTTTTCGGGATCGCTAAAAAGGGGTCACGGCAGCTCCGTAATTGTTTAATTGACTTAGGCATTTAGCTACAAACGTTTTGAATGTAGCATGCGGAGGTGCTGCCATCCTCTGGGATAAAAAGCTCGACAAAGCCTCTAGGCAGGCTTTCTTAGCAGCCTTTTGGTTTTTTTTGCCAATAGCAGGCATGGATTTATGCCATCTCAAAGACTTCTCTGAATTTTTCTTGCATGGCATCGATCCCTTCATCGGTCAATTGGGCAAAACGCTCCCTCCGCCCTTTTGGAAACACACCATTATTTTGGTGGAGAAAATTTATCATCAGGTTCAACTCTCTATCCGGCATGTCAACAATATTTTGCAAAGCCCTTTTTACCTCGTCATATCTTTGAATGAACTGCAATTCGCCCGGCATATCCTGTTCCAGTGTTGCGTGTATCGTCTGTGTAAGATAAATACAATGTTCCGTAAGATCCGGGTAACGAAAATATCCCGCCACCTCTTCGTCGTTTGTTACCCGTACTTCACCCAGGTCAGACATGTTATACCTGATGCGCTGCATCAGCGGTTTGGAATACCTTTCTAATATCGTATCATAGTCGCGTAGGTTATTTATCATGTGTGCAGAAACAGGAATGATAAGTTCCTGTGGCACCGCACCGTCATGTACTAAGATGTCGTGTATCAAAAATCGGTGTAGTCTTCCGTTCCCATCTTCAAATGGGTGTATAAACACAAAACCAAAAGCGATGATGGTAGCACGTATTTCGGGATATATACCAGCAGTTTTCGTTGCTGTTTCCTGTATGCCGGCCATCAGGGAAGAAACGAATGAGGGTGGCGGACAAATATAATGGACCAACTGTTGACCGCCCGGCAATGATTGGCCGATATAGTTCTGGAAATCCCTGAAAGCCTGTGCCGCAAAACGGCTATCTACTATCGTGTTTTGCAATTGAACAAGGCGTTGCTCATCCAGAAGTTGCTTTATCGGCCCTGTTCCAGCTGCCGTCAATAGGTGAATGAATTTTTCCATCCTGTCCGGGGATGGCTTTTCTCGTTCAATCTCATAAGAGGAGCGGGTCTCTTTCCAGTAGAGATAGTTCACTGCTCTGTGGAAGGTGATTTCCGAAACGCTCTGCTTTAGTTGCTCTATCTGATCCGGTATGTTTCGCTTTAATAATTCAACCAGTGTTCTCGTTTTCCTGACCATCGGGCAAAAGAATTGAGTGCCCAATAAATTGTCATTGATATGCCAGCGCGTATTTTTAATTGTATTGCCGGTGATATACTTTTCCGGCTCCAACAGATCCACATAATTACCCATCATGGGTTTGGTAATGGAAAGCTGCTTACCAGTCAGGAATTCATACAGGTAGCCTATCCGGCGTGTGTACCTACCGGATGGAGATGCTTCGATGTATGCTACCAAATCTTCAACGGGTATGTTTTCAAAAACAGCTTTTAAAAAATCAAGGTTAAGGTCGTCGTACTTGAATGAAAATTCCAGGTGTGCTACTGGAGTGTCCGTTGCAGGCGCATAACGTACCGAATATACCTGCTCTATAAAGCCGCGTGAAGTCCAATTAATGGATTCCGTTCTTCCTATATATGAACTATGAGTAAGTATATAATCCGACAAGTTGTAATGTTCCTTTAGCCACTGCTTCCAACAGGACGTTCGGTCATTTTCGCATGTTTCATTTACTGTAAAACTATTAAAACCCATTGTAAAACAATTAAGAATATGCCTTACCTATGAAAAATGATTAAAAGGAACTCATTTTACGGCTCAAATAATTAACTTAAAACGATCAGATTAGGCAGAAAAAGGATTAAAGCGTCTGCAAAACAATTAAAAAGCTTTACCGTCCATACGGTCCTTGAGACCTCCAGCGGGTTAGGGTTGGTTGCAGTTTCTGCCCGTCAGGTCAGGACTTTGCCGCCGGCTTGCTTCAGATTCCACCTCGCGATGGACACCCTTGCCTTAAGCGAACCCTCACCCTATCGGAATGACTCATGCCGGGCGCACCTAAAAAAAGGCCACTCGTTAAGAGTGACCTTCTGTGCCCCGGACAGGACTTGAACCTGCACGGAACTTGCGTTCCAAGGGATTTTAAGTCCCTCGTGTCTACCAATTCCACCACCAGGGCGATGCTTTACAACCTTAATACTACTACTAGGGCATTTCTCCAGTCAATCAAATTCCAGAGCGGTCCTTGCTATAACTTCGAACTTAAACTATGATTCCGTTTGGGATCAGCCTGAACTCAGGATTCTGTCTCAAATGCCCACAAAAAAATCCAAACCGAAGGTTTGGAACGATTTGGAGCGGAAGACGAGATTCGAACTCGCGACCCTCACCTTGGCAAGGTGATGCTCTACCAGCTGAGCTACTTCCGCATAACTTTAAAGAACTAAAGGACGGCAAAGATAGGAGACCATCGCGAGATTCGCAAGCCATCACCCGTTTTTTTTTATGGTGGGCTGGACGGAGAATCCCTAAACGATATCTATCTTCGCGCCAGATGAAGACCGGCGTTCTCATTCCATTAATTAAAAAGGATTTACTCCTTGAGTGGCGGCAAAAGCACACCTATTACGGAGCCCTTCTTTACGTAGGCTCTACGGTGTTTGTGCTATACCTATTGAATGGAGAGCCGGAATCCCGGGTCTGGAATGCCCTTTTCTGGATTTCCCAATTATTTGTTTCCGTCAATGCGGTCGCCAAAAGTTTCTTGCAAGAGCCGGCTTCTCGTTTCCGATACTACTATACCTTGGTTAAGCCAAGCGTCTTTTTAATGGCAAAAACCGTTTACAGCATGCTCATTCTCTCATCCATGAGCATGTTGAGTCTCTTGCTCTTCTTTCTATTGCTGGGCAATCCCCTAGAGCGAATGCTCCCTTTCGTTTTTCTCATGCTGCTAGCCAGTATAAGTCTGTCGCTGGTCTTCACTTTCCTCTCTGCCATCGCGGCTCGCACCCAGCAAAACTCGGCCATCATGGCAATTCTAGGCTTTCCGCTAGTCATGCCCCTGTTGCTCATCCTCAGTAATCTTTCGCTTTCCGCCCTCTCTGCCGTACAGCAACCTGGATGGTGGAGTGGAGTAGGATTTCTTTGCCTTTTCGACCTAATGGTCGCCCTTCTTGGAATATTACTCTTCCCATTCCTTTGGCAGGAGTAAAAATCCTTCTTTTGGATGCACTGCCTAAAAAACAAGGCTCAATTTAAGACCACTTACCTGGGGATTCTGTGGAGAAATGCAGCCGAATTCCTACCTTAGCATGAAATTCTGACAGACATGCGGATCAAATGGTGGAAAGGACTATCCATAATCCTCATTACCTATGGACTCATTGGAGGGTTAATGCTTCCTGTTCCCCGTCTGCATATTGTTAATGAATCCATTCGCAACCTCTATTATCACGTTCCTATGTGGTTTGTGATGATTCTCCTTTTTGGTCTGGCTGCCTTCTATGCCCTTCGTTATCTAATGAAAGGCGAGATAAAGGACGATATTATTTCCTCGGAACTCACCCGGGTTGGGGTATGGTTTAGCGTTTTTGGGATGGTGACCGGCATGATATGGGCCCAATACACTTGGGGCGCTGCATGGAGCAATGATCCCAAACAGTTAGGCACGGCGATGGGGATGCTCATCTATTTTGCCTACCTGATACTCAGAACGGGGATGACCGAAGATGAAAAACGCGCTCGGATCAGTGCCGTCTACAATATTTTTGCTTTTGCCCTCATTATCCCCTTACTTTATGTTCTCCCCAAGCAGGTGGACTCGCTCCATCCTGGAAGTGGTGGAAATCCAGGCTTCAACGAATACGATCTCGATCAAAGAATGCGCTGGGTCTTCTATCCCGCTATTCTGGGATGGTTTCTGCTAGGGATATGGCTATCCAATTTATCCATTCGGCTTCGCTGGTTAGCATATCAGAAGGAGCAATCAAACTAGTTTGAGATGATGACCGCCCTTTTAACCCGCTCCAAACCCCAAAAAATGCATTGCGCCGCTTCTCCCGTTCCTGACCACCCCCCTATCTCCCGATCAAAAACGACCTTTTTGCCTTCCCTACTTTGCCGCCTTTCTCTTTTCGGCTTCTTCCTTTTCCTTAAGACCCCCGTTTTCGCGCAATCTTCGACCCCCGATATGGCCGATCTGATGCGTTCCAACGGAAAAATCTATGTGGTGGTTTTCGTCATCATCACCATCTTCGTGGGCATCATTGCCTATCTCATTCGGCTAGACAACAGAATCCGTCGGATGGAAAAAGAGTTCAAGAAAGAAGCGCATTCATCCACAAACAAATAAAATTCATGATGGAAACCGCCACTGCCCAGTCTCCCAAGCTACCCTACAGCTTTTTCCAAGGGGTTCAACGCAACTTCGACAAAGCCTCTTCGTACACTCGCTTCGAAAAAGGCATTCTCGAGCAGATTAAAGCCTGCAATTCGGTATACAAGATGAAGTTTCCGGTTCGCATTGGCGACAAAATCGAAGTAATCGAGGCCTATAGGGTCCAGCATTCCCACCATAAACTCCCCTGCAAGGGAGGAATCCGGTATAGCATGGACGTGAACCAGGACGAAGTCATGGCGCTGGCCGCTCTAATGACCTATAAATGTGCCATTGTAAATGTTCCTTTTGCAGGCGGAAAAGGAGGCATTCGCATAAATCCCAAAAACTACTCCACTTTCGAGCTTGAAAAGATTACCCGACGCTATGCATCCGAGCTCGTAAAGAAAAATTTTATCGGACCTGGCCTGGACGTTCCCGCCCCGGATTATGGCACCGGTGCTAGAGAAATGAGTTGGATTGCCGACACCTATGCCTCGCTAAAACCCGGGGATATCGATGCCCTAGGCTGCGTCACGGGAAAGCCCATAAGCCAGGGCGGGGTGAGAGGTCGAACCGAAGCTACCGGGCTCGGTGTATACTACGGTGTCAGAGAATTCTGCTCCATTGAAGAGGACATGAAGCAACTCGGCCTTCCGCGTGGCATTGAAGGGAAGAAAATCATCATTCAAGGCCTGGGAAATGTGGGGTACCACGCGGCTCATTTCTTTCAACAGGGCGGTGCTTTATTAGTGGGAATCGCCGAGTACGAAGGAGGAATCTATAATGAGAAAGGATTAGACTTGGAAACTGTGGTCGAACACAGGAAGGCGACGGGGTCGATCCTCGGATTTCCGGGTGCCAGGGACTTTCCCCAAAGCCTTGACACCCTGGAACAGCCTTGTGATATACTAATTCCAGCAGCGCTTGAAAACACCATTAACGCTTCCAATGCGCCCCGCATTCAAGCCCGAATCATCGGGGAGGCGGCCAACGGGCCGTTGAGCCCAGAAGCAGACGAAATCCTGCTGGCGAAGGGTGTAAAAATAATCCCGGACATGTTCCTCAATGCAGGAGGCGTCACGGTTTCTTATTTTGAATGGCTAAAAAACCTGAGCCACGTACGGTTTGGCCGCATGGACAAACGTTTTAGCGAAAATCAAAATGGCTCGATCATTCAAATGATTGAGTCTCTAACGGGGAAAAAGGCCTCCGACCAGGAAAAAACGCAGATACTGCATGGACCCGATGAGGTCGACCTGGTATATTCCGGCTTAGAAGACACGATGATGGGCTCCTACCATGAAATCCGTGAGACCATGCACATGCATCAGGTAACGGATATGCGTACCGCCGCTTTCATCGTTGCAATCAACAAAGTGGGCGTCGCCTACGAAGAGCTGGGTATCTTCCCTTAGGCCAGGCAAGCTTGCATCGGGGAAGGTTTATCGGGCCAACCAGATCCTGGCATCCATAGCAACGAATATAATTTTTTTTCGTAGATTTAGCTATGGCAACCCGATTATTCGAAATCGTCAAAGAGCGGGCAATCCACCGACCTGAGCTTCCTATGCTGGCCGCATTCGACGGGGATAAATGGAAAACCTATACGGCCCGGGAAGTCTGGGATGATGCCCTAGCCCTGGCTTCAGGGCTTAAAAAGCATTGGCAGTCCTTAGCAGCCGCCAACCTCTACCCATCGATGCCGAAACTGGGTATTATTTCTCCCAATCGGCCCGAATGGATTATTACCGATTTGGCCGCTCAAATGAGCGGCGCCATCCTTACGCCGATCTATCCCACCATCAGCGCCACAGAACTAAGCTATATCCTGGAGGAATCCGAAATGGATACCTTATTTATTTCTGGCCCTGAAATATGGGAAACTTTTAAGGATGTACTGGATACACACCCGCGACTCCGGCACCTATATAGTTTTGAAAAAACTGAATCGGCAAGCAATTGGAAGTCTCTTTTCGATGCTTCAGCCCAAGAAAATACCATTCTAAATGAAGCCCCGGGGGAGCGAGACCTGGCCACCATCATATACACTTCTGGGACCACCGGACACCCCAAAGGCGTGATGCTTAGTCACCGAAACATCGTTTCCAATGTCATGGACTGCCTGCCTCAGTTCTGGTTTGCAGAAGAAGGAGATCGCGCCTTGAGTTTCCTGCCCTTGAACCATATATTCGAAAAGATGGTATCCTATGTCTATATCCAGGCGGGGGTGTGCATCTATTATGCCCGAAGTATGGAAACCATCGGTGAAGACTTACGTAGTGTAAAGCCGATCGTATTTACGACTGTCCCGCGCCTGCTAGAAAAAGTATATGAGCGCATCTTCAACAAAGGTTTAGAACTGCGCGGACTGAAGCGATGGCTGTTCTTCTGGGCACTCCGTCTCGGCGGCCGTTTCGATAACATCAACCGGGGAAGTCTCGGCTATCGCATTCAGCACTGGCTCGCCAATCGGCTGGTGTTTTCCAAATGGAGGGAAGCCCTGGGAGGTCAAGTGAAAGCAATTGTAACTGGTTCGGCTGCTTGTCAGCTAAGGCTGATTCGACTTTTTAGCGCGGCCGATATCGTAATCATGGAAGGATATGGCCTTACCGAAACCTCGCCGGTCATATCGGTGAACAGCTTCCGTTCAGAAGATCGCCGAATGGGCACGGTGGGACCCGTAATACCGGGCGTCTCTGTAAAAATCCTAGATGATGGAGAAATCCTGTGTCGGGGTGCCAATGTTATGGAAGGATACTATAAGCAGCCCGAGCTTACCAGGGAAGCCATCGACGACGAAGGCTGGTTTCATACGGGAGATATCGGCACTTGGGTTGAAGGCCGATTCCTAAAAATCACGGACCGCAAAAAGGAGATGTTTAAAACCTCCGGTGGTAAATATGTTGCTCCGCAGGTCGTCGAAAACAAGATGAAAGAAAGTCTGTTCATCGAGCAGATCATTGTTCTAGGCGCAGGCCGTAAATTTGTTTCCGCCCTGATTGTCCCTGCATTTGGTCAAATTCAGTCTTATTTTGAATCCCGCCGGATTTCCCTGCCCAAAGACCCCGCCCGCCTGGTGGAAAGCCCGGAGGTCAAGGCGTTAATCGAAGCTGAAGTCAATCAGCTCAATCGTTTCTTCAGCCACCCCGAGCAAATCAAAAAATTCCAGCTCCTGGCCAACGAATGGACCATTGACCAAGGAGAACTTACTCCCACCATTAAAATCCGGCGTTCGGTGATTGAGAAAAAACATGCTGCGCTGATCGAGGCCATGTACCAAGAATCCCCACCGGATGCCCGAACCTCTGTTTCCTAACCCCCCCCATACCTCGGCCATTTCGTCCATCATCAGCCCATCACCCATCGGCCCATCACCGAAATGCCCGCAATAAGGGCGCTGTCCGATCAATAACTGGCTAATAAGCCTTGGCAAAAAGGACTCTCTGGATGGAAGGCTTCCCCGTAAGAACACAGGCTCCGTCTTCTTTCGGATTGTCGAGGGGAATGCATCGAATGGTCGCCTTGGTTAACTCTTTGATCCGGGCTTCTGTTTCGGCGGTCCCGTCCCAATGCGCATAAACAAATCCACCCTTGTTATCCAAAACTTCCTGAAAAGCTTCCCAGGTATCTACGGTGGTCGTATGCTCGTCCCGGAATGCTTTGGCCTTGGCAAACATGCGCGCCTGCATATCCTCCAGCTCCTGGCCGATTCGATTCAAAACCTGATCCAGGGAAAGTGAATGCTTGACCCCTGTGTCTCGCAAGGCCATTTCTATTTCTCCTTTCTCCAGATCGCGAGCACCCAAGGCAAGGCGGATTGGTACTCCGGTGAGCTCATATTGCGCGTACTTCCATCCGGGACGCGTCGTCTCATCTAAGTCGATTTTGATCCGAAACCCGGCTTGAGTCAATTGCTGACCCAGGGTTTTCATTTCTTGCACAATACGGTCGTTGGCCGCATCATCCTTGCCAAATACGGGAATGAGCACCAGCTGAATCGGGGCAAGCTTCGGAGGCAGAACAAGGCCCTGATCGTCGCTATGGGTCATAATCAATCCACCGACCAGACGGGTAGACACGCCCCAGGAACTAGCCCAGACATATTCCATCTTATTATCCTTATCCTGAAACTGAACTTCAAAGGCTCGCGCAAAATTTTGTCCCAAAAAATGGGAGGTGCCCGCCTGTAATGCCTTGCCATCCTGCATCAATGCCTCAATGCAGTAGGTCTCTTCCGCACCGGCAAATCGCTCCTGGGGTGTCTTGACCCCCCGAATCACCGGCATAGCCATATAAGATTCTGCAAATTCGGCATAGACCTCCAGCATTCTTTCGGCCTCCTCAACGGCTTCCTGGCGATCTGCATGAGCGGTATGGCCTTCCTGCCATAAAAATTCTGCCGTACGTAGAAAGAGGCGAGTTCGCATTTCCCATCTCACGACATTCGCCCATTGATTAATTAGTAACGGCAGGTCCCGATAAGACTGGATCCATTGTTTGTAAGTACTCCAGATAATCGTCTCAGAAGTGGGCCTCACGATCAATTCTTCTTCGAGTTTGGCCTCTGGATCCACAACGACTCCCGCTCCCTGGGGGTCGTTCATTAGTCGATAATGGGTAACCACCGCGCACTCCTTCGCAAAGCCCTCCACATGGGCCGCTTCCTTGCTCAGAAAGCTCTTGGGTATAAATAAGGGGAAATAAGCATTCTGATGCCCTGTTTCCTTGAATCGGCGATCCAGCTGCTCTTTCATATTCTCCCAGAGTGCGAACCCATAGGGCTTGATCACCATACAGCCACGTACGGGCGAATAATCCGCCAGTCCACCCTTTAAAACCAGGTCGTTATACCATTGGGCATAGTCTTGTTGGCGCGATGTTAATTTTTTACTCATAATGGGTCTTGGAGGTCTTTTAAGGGCCTGAAATATTGGTCAGATGGGGCAAATTTAGTAATTTCACAAGGTAAAACGTTTACCATAAACCGTTTGTCATAAACCTTAATCTCATGAAACCAATCCCCTTTTTCCTTTTGGTGGTCTTTTTCGCATTCCAGGGGGTGTCTTCTGCCTTTGCGCAAGAGAACCAGCGTTTCTTTGACGATATCTACTACACGCCCAGCAATCCGCCTGCAAGCTCCTCGGAGGAGGCGGATGATCGAGGCTATACCGACTCAAATTTCGACAATTCCGAAGAATACGCCCGTCATTACGAGGAAGACGAACCCGGTTACTATACGCGGCAGATTCATCGATTCTACCGACCCAGTTTTTCATTCGGCTACTTTTCTGGATTATATGGCCCATACGGGTTCTATGATCCATTCTATAACCCCTGGTGGGGTCCGGGCCCCTATTGGGCAAGGCCGGGCGTATCCGTCCATTTTGGCATGGGCTGGGGAAGCCCTTACTGGGGCTATCCTTCCTGGGGTTACGCTCCTTATTATGGTTATTATGGCTTTTATGGAGGCGGATACGGAGGATACTGGCCCGGTTACTACCATGGCTTCTACGACGGGTATCACCATTCGCATGGCTTAAATGGGCGCCAGGTAAACTACGGACCTAGAATAAATCAGATCAATCCCCGGAGTGGACGTCAGGCGGCTCCCGCGAGTTCTCGCACGCCCAGGGCAGAGCGTCCCTTACGCCAGGCGAACCCTTCAGGCGTGGAAAGAAGATCTCCGAACTCACCGGCCTCTCCAAATCGAGAGCCAGCTCGCAATCTGAGAATGCAGGAGAGGCAGCCCAGCAGTCCCAACTTACGGCGATCCACCCCACCTCCGGCCTCCCCAGGGCGGCGCATTCAAACCCAACCGCCCAGGCGCACCCAGCCTTCGGTACCGTCTGGAGGAAGAAGAGCGCCTTCCATGAACGCCCCATCTTCCCCGACTCAGCGTTACTCCGCCCCTTCTCAGCCTAGGTATTCTGCACCGGCTTCGCGGCCAGCGCCCAGCCAATCTACCTCTCCATCATCGGGAGGCAGTCGAGGAGGCAGACGATAGGAGGACGACCCGCCCGGTCGTGGCCTGTTTTTATTAGGGCATTAAACTTTGGGCAGAATTTGCGGTCAAACAGAAAAATTGTTTATGCACAAGTCGATCATTATTGGCACGCTGGTCTTAGCGTCCAGCTTCCTAAGCCCCTCTTTACAGGCCCAAGACGAATTTGATGTTTATCGATATGCTCAAACCCAGGTGCAAGGGACGGCCCGGTCGCTTGGGTTCGGGGGAGCCTTGGGGTCGATTGGTGGCGATTTCAGTACCTTGTCGGTAAACCCCGCCGGAATCGGCATATACCGCAGCTCAGAGATCATGCTTACCCCGTCCCTGAAATTTGCCTCACAGGAAAGCACCTATGGAGGTCAAGCCAGTTCAGCAA
>CAZYEZ010000025.1:0-11879 GCA_964646775.1 uncultured Chitinophagaceae bacterium
CTTTCTCTCAAACCTTTTTAATCGGAACCGAACGCGGAGGTGTATACCGACTGCCCCTGGCCAGCACAGAATTTGTTCCAGCCAATCTAGGCCTGGAGCACGGAGCAGTTATCCGGGGCATTGCGACCAAGGACGATTACTATAAAAACGGTAAGATATCTCAGTATGTATATCTTGCCACCAACAAAGGTTTATACCGGAGTCAGGATCTTGGCGAAAACTGGATTCTGGTCCTTCCAGGAAATTTTGTGACCGTCTATTAGTATCCGACGGAGGGCGTCGGCCAGGTGCTGGCTCATACCCTGAGCCTTACCCCCGGTTTCCCAACCTAACAATCTAACAGGCCGCCCTGGACCTTCCAATGGTTTGAATCCGCATGCCCCGAAGAAGGATTTGTCGTAAACAACCGTAAATTTGACCATTGCCTATCCATCTTCATTCCATTCATGCATTCTCTAATTCTTTTTGCTTCGGGCGCCGGAAGTAACGTCCGCGCCATCATCGAGTACTTTGAGTCGGATCCCAGCCTAAAAATTCCCTTAATCGTATCCAATCGGCCGGAGGCTCCGGTTCTCGACATAGCCCGGGATCGAGGGATCCCTTACCGGGTCGTGAATAAGGATGAATTAGCCTCCCCTGCGTTTTTGGAAGCCATGGCTTCCCTAAATCCCCGTTTTATTGTCCTGGCCGGTTTTCTGTGGAAGATTCCAGAAACCTTGATTCAGGCCTTTCCCAAAAAATGGATTAATATACATCCAGCCATCCTTCCGCAGTTCGGAGGCGCCGGCATGTATGGGCGCAGGGTGCACGAAGCCGTTTTGGCTTCCGGCCAATCATACTCAGGCATTACCATCCACTATATCGACGCAGACTACGATACCGGGCCTGCCATCGTCCAGGCCTATTGTCCGGTTCTTCCGGATGATGATCCCGATTCGCTTTCTCAGCGCATCCATAAACTGGAACATTACTACTACCCAAGGACCTTAGCCTTCCTCATGGAGACCGAAGGTTCAGGTCAGGGATAAATTGAGCCCATTTCTGAAAAGAAGGGAGCAAGATTAATTTCCTTGCCTCAAAAAGCTACCGGCAGCTACCGGTATTAATCCCTAAATTTGAAGGAAACCAGCCCTTCCTTTCGTATGAATTTGAACCCTCGATGGCTTTTCCTTATGCTCCTGCTTTGCCCATCTTTTATGGTCCTAGGCCAGGATATGCCCATTGGGCAGTGGCGCAGCCACCTGCCTTATCAGCAAGCAAACGCGGTGGCTACGGACGGCATCCATGCTTTTGTGGCGACAGAGGAAGGGTTTTATAGTTACCATAGATTTGAAAAGGAGCTGATCGCCTATTCAAAAGTACGCGGCATGTCCGACCAGGGGTTGGCCACCCTGGCCTATGATCCGAGTACGGAAACCGTTGTGCTCGCCTATACCAACGGCAATATCGATCTATTTGATGCCCAAGGTTTTTCCAATATTCCCGATCTGAAAAATCGAACCGTTACCGGAACCAAAAACATTCATCATATTCTGTGCTCCCGCGGCAAGGCCTACCTCAGTACAGACATCGGCATCTTAGTGATCGATCTTCAAAAAAAAGAAATTCGGGAAACCTATGTTCTAAATAAAGATCAGATGCTGGTTCCTATCCACGGATTGGCAGCGACGGAAGATCGGTTCTATGCCGCCACGGAACGAGGTCTGTATGCCAGCTCCCGGGACAATCCGCAGATCCTCGACTTTGGATCTTGGGAGGTGCTGGATAGCGTTCGAAATTTTCGCAGCCTTGCCATCGTTGACCATCATCTTTATGTCCTATCCGGTCAGCAGCTGTTAATCCAAGGCCCGGACAGCCTGGTTCCACTTTTTGTCTCTCCGCATACCCTGGCCCATCTGGAGGCGGGATCAGGGGGTGTCTGGGCTTTCGAGTGGCATCCAGACTTTCACGGATCACTTCGAAAATTTGACAGCACCGGCCAAATCATCGATTCGATTTATACGGAAGGGCACGCGGCCAATCTCGTGGAACTTTCCGAGGGGACGATCTGGATTGCCGACAAGTTTCGGGGGCTAAAAGAACGTACGGGTTCCAGCCCAAACTATTATAACACACCCATCCCTCAGGGACCCGGATCTTCGGCCAGCTTTGACTTATTCACCACGGGCCGCCGCCTGCTCGTCGCCCACGGAGGATATAACGACAAATGGCATGCCCAAGGCATGACGGCCGGCTTCTCCGTTTATGAAGATCAGCAGTGGAAAAAATTTGAAGTTTACGAATACCCTCCTTTCGGTGACTCCATGCGCGATATAAGTTCGGTGCTGGAAGGGCCTGATGGGACCCTATATGCTGGGTCATTTCGAAACGGCCTATTTATACTCCGCCCGGACGGTTCCTATCAAATCGTGCAGGAACCCTTTGATTACTCCATTACTGCCGCCGATCAGATTCTCATCGGGGGTATGGTGATGGATCAGAACGGATACCTGTGGGTAACGGTGTTTGGCGGAGCGCATGAACTGGTCTCTCTGAGCCCTGAAGGAAAATGGACCGCTTATTCGGTTCCTTATTTTCGTCCTTTGCCGAACGCCGCCGCCCAGATTATTCTAGATGACCATGGCCAGAAATGGTATGTTTCTCCCTTGGGTGGGGGGGTGATCGTTTATGACGATAAGAGCAGCCCCGAAAACCCTTCCGACGACATGCACCGCCATCTGAGGGCGGGAGAAGGAATGGGTGGGCTTCCGGATAATACGGTTTATTGCCTGGCCAAAGACCGAAGAGGTTCGATATGGATTGGGACAGCCAATGGCATAGGCATCGTAAACTGCCCTTCCCAGGTCATCGCCGGTGATTGCGAATCGGAACTGCGCATCGTCCAATATGACCAGTTCGCTGGTTATCTATTCCAGAACGAACAGGTGAGGACCATTGCCGTCGATGGAGCCAACAGAAAATGGATTGGCACGAATAATGGCGTTTGGCTGATTTCGGATGATGGCGAAGAAATCCTTCACCGATTCACCGAATCGAACAGCCCCCTGCCTTCTAATCGAATTCAGAATATTCGCATCGATCCCATCAGCGGCGAAGTGTACTTTGGGACAGAAAATGGCCTGGTAAGCTACCGAGGCACCGCCACGGAGCCCAAAGCCCGGCAAGAGGAGATCCTGGTCTTCCCCAATCCGGTCCCTTCCGGCTATTCGGGTCCCATTGCCTTTCGAGACCTTACCGCCAATGCGGATCTACGCATTACAGATATGAGTGGCCAACTGATTTTCAGGACCCGGGCCCAGGGAGGCCAGGCTGTATGGAACGGAAAGGATTACACAGGCCGTCGGCCCCAGTCCGGCGTCTATCTCATTTTTGTAACCGACCCCCAGGGCCGGGAGACCGGAGTTGGGAAAATGGTTTTCCACCATTAATCGCATGCAGATTAAGTCTCCCTCCATTGTATTGCGCACCACGGCCTACGGTGAAACCAGCCTGATTTCGACCCAGTTTGTTCGGGAAACAGGGATCGAATCCTTTATGCACAAAGGGATCCGAAAAAGCAAAACCCATCAGGGAAACCTCCTTCAATCCGGGCAGGTTCTGGATTTATTGATCCAGCGCAAAGCCCAAAACCAGTGGGCTTATATCCGGGAAATGAGCCCTCATGCCTTATGGATTGATATTCCCTACCATATGGTCAAATCTTCCCTGGTACTTTTTCTTTCCGAATACTTCCTTCGATTGTTGCCGCCCCGTGCGCCCATGCCAGAGCTCTTTGATTTGCATTATCGCCTTTTGGGTATTATCGAGCATACGGAGGCTTCCAGACTTGCTAACCTCCCCTTATTCCTGCTAAGGGAAAGCAGTCAGATGCTGGGCATTGGCATCCAGGGCAAGCAAAGCCCGAAAACCCCGCATCTAGACTTCGAAGAGGGTGGGTTTACCTCCGAGCCCGGCATCCATCACCCGGGATGGAACGAAGAGATGGATCTGCCCTTTCTTTCCCGTGTTCTCCAGGCGCCCGATTGGGAGGCCCTCCAGGCCCTGCCCTCCGAAGGCCGCCAGCGACACCGTATCCTGGAAGGATACATCGCCTATATCCGATACCATACGGAGCATATGGGCCCCCTACGATCCCTGGATATTCTGGCCCAGCTATGGCAGGATAAGAAACAGACCGGCAGATAAAACTGGTGCTGGATTTACCTTTGATTCTGGGCCTTCGAACCCGAACGCCCCCGGATCCGCTGTCCCATTTTGCCTAGATAACGGACAAAAAACTTCCATTGCCCAAAAGGTATGGAGATGAGAAGAACACAGAGTGGCCAAAGTAAGGTCACAATAATCACGTAAAGAACGACTTGAAAAAATCGATTCTCCAAGGGTATATAGGACATGATCTCTTTGCCGAGGTATCCACAAAGGCTGCCGCCTATGGCGAAGGTGCAGAGGATGAGAATAAGACGAATCCCATTGACCTGCCATTTGGTTTTGAGTCGTTCAAACATGATGCCGGATAAAACGTAAAATCCCTCGCAAAGCTAAGCTATTCTGGTCGGACAGGCTGCGATTTGAAGGTCAATTTCCCCGGGCGTGAAAAAAATTTTGGGGGATATTCTGGGTTAACGAAAGGGAAAGATAAACCAAGCGTCCATCCCCCTAGTCCATCCCCCTATGAATAAGCCCGCGATTCTCTACCTTTGGAGCAGAGGCGATCGAAAACTCATCAAGGTCTAGGTTTCGCCTTCCTGGGTAATTTTATCTATGCAGCAGCGGTTTTTCTTCGATCTGAAATCCTGGTTCCGCTACGCTTGGAGCCAAACTTCCGGGCGAATCGCCTATTGGGGGATTCTTCGGGGGATTCTTCCACTCCTTCTTTTAGGATCCATGGGATGGGCGCAGCCCATCGGGGATAAGTCGGGACTGTTTTCCTCCCCCCTAGATCTAGACCTGTTCCTTGCGGGCAATTATGGAGAATGTCGGATGGGGCATTTTCATGCCGGCCTCGACCTGAAAACCGAGTCCCGGGAGAATCATCCGGTTTATGCAGCAGCCGAAGGCTACGTATCCCGAATTCGTATTCAACGAGGCGGTTATGGCCATGCGCTGTACATCGACCATCCCAGCGGATATACGACGGTCTATGCCCATCTCAACGATTTTGCCGCGCCGCTTCAGGCATACCTTCGGCAGCAGCAATACGAACGGGAGGCCTGGGAGGTTGACCTCTATCCAGAGCCTGGTCAATTTCCCGTAGAAAGAAGAGAGTTTATTGCCTACTCCGGTAATACCGGAGCCTCTCAAGCCCCGCATTTACATTTCGAGATTCGCGATACGCGGTCGGAACATCCCCTTAATCCCCTGCTTTTTGGTTTACCCATCAAGGACCGGGTTCCACCGGTTCCTCGACGATTGCTGCTCTATGACATGGATCTCCCTTTTTACGATCAGACGCGTCGGTCCTACGCGCTTGTCGGCCAGCAGGGAAGATATCGCCCCTCGGAAGGGGATACCTTGACGGTGAGCTCGGGTTCTTTGGGCATAGGTGTAGAAGTCAATGACTTTATGGACGGCAGCCAAAACACGCTCAACTTTCTCCAAGCTTCGGTATTCCTCAATGGGGAGGAGGTACAGCAAATCTATTTGGATAGCATCGGCTTCCATGAAACCCGATACCTCCATGCCTATGTCGATTACCTGGAAAAATACCGGAACAATCGCTGGGTTCAACTGCTGTTTCCATTACCTGGAAATGGACTCCAGCAAATCTATGCCTCCCATTACCCGCGCGGGCCCATAAAGCTTCCGGCGGGGACGTCCTCCTTACGCATGGTGTTCAAAGATGCTTTTGGAAACCCATCTGAAATTCAATGCTGGATACGCCGGGTCGACCGCCCGGCGGCGCAGCCCTGCGCCAGGCCCCATGCCTGGGATCAGGCCTTCGATTTTCACATTCCCCAGTTGCGATTTCAAATGCCCGCCGGGTCGGTATATGATGATCTATGTATTCGGGTCAACAAACAGGCTTCCAGAACAAGAGGCATCTCCTCCGTTTTCCAGGTCCATCGGGCGGAGGTTCCCATTCATACCTATTTTCCGCTTGAAATCCAGCCTCCGGTGCCTATCCCTTTTGAGCTTCGGCCAAAAATCATCCTGGCCTATGAGGATAAAGGCCGCAAAAGATACTACCCGGCAAAATTTAATCAAGGATGGTATGGTGCCTCGATCCGAGACTTCGGGACCTATTGGCTTGACTTGGACACCACGGCCCCGACCATCCATCCGCTGGCGCCTCAGGGTGCCGATCTATCCAGATCAGCGACCCTTCGATTTCGGGTAGAAGACGACAAAGTGGGGATCGCTTCATTTCGCGTGCTACTCCAGGGCCAATGGCTTCTCTTCGAGGGCCGGGGTCGGGAATATGTTTATACCTTCGATGAATACTGTCCCCAAGGAAATCATGAGTTGGAGGTGGAAGCCGTCGATTTCATGGGCAATACAAAAACCATAAAATACCGATTTAAACGATGACTATGATTCAGCCAGGCGACAAAGCGCCTTCCTTCAAAGGAAAAGATCAGAATGGAGATACCCGAAGCCTTCAGGATTTTTTGGGCAAAAAACTGGTGATCTACTTTTATCCTAAAGACGACACCCCGGGTTGCACCAAACAGGCATGCAACTTAAGAGATCATTATTCCATACTCCAAGAAAAGGGCATCCAGATCCTTGGGGTCAGCGCCGATGATCAGGAAAGCCATAAGAAGTTCGAACAAAAATATCAGCTTCCTTTTCCATTGATCGCCGATACCGACAAAAAGATCATTGAAAAATATGGGGTCTGGGGTGAGCGAAACCTTTATGGAAAGAAGTTTATGGGTATTAAACGGACCAGTTTTCTAATCAACGAAAATGGAAAGGTTGACCACATCATCCGGGGCGTACGGTCGGGCGAACATGCGGAGCAGATCTTAAAAGTTTGGGGGCTTTAAAAGTCCAGACGAAGACTTCCCAGGAGGCCAAACCGACCAGAGCTCAGCGGAGCAGGGGATCGATAATTGGAGAGCTGCCAAACCAAATCGATCCGAAATACGCGAAACAAATTCTCCACACCGGTTCCGCATTCAATATAGGGGCCCGCGTCAAGCGTTTGGAAGGGAAACCCCTTGTCCAAATTGATCTGCTGATTAGCCGGGCTCAGGGAGCCCACCATGGGCTTGAAGTTCCAGAACTGCCGTATCTTGGCCTTCTTCAGCAGGGGTATGTACTGAAATATACTCCACTCCAAATTATGCTCTATGAACATCCCCGCATACTGATCGCTTAGAAAGGTAAAATGCGGAAAGAGGTTCATCGTGTTTCTCCGATAAAAATAGGACTCATTACCGGGATGGTTCTCCAGCAAAAGGTAGGGAAGGGCTCCAAAATATTTCCCCGCATAAACTCCCAGACTCAGTTTCCCCAGCGGGGGTACCGGTATTTGGTCGGAGGCATTCAGCCGGACCTTCTGATAAGGAGCTCCCCATCGCCCCTGCTGGTAGCCAAGACCCAGATCCAGTTCGATGATGGGATATTTGCTTCCCAGACTGTATCGGTAGTAATGCCCTTCCACAAACCGCTCTTCAAAAGCATAGCGCAACTGTAGGCTCAGCTCCAGCACGGATAGTTCGGCACTTGGAGCCCCATCTTTGTCCCGCAACAGCGATAAGGTAGGCAAGGGCTCATAAGGCCGAAAACGCTTAGACAGAAGCTGAATTTTATGGCTAAAACCGCGGACATACCCATGCAAGTATTCCATTTGGGTCTCCTTAACTCGGGTTAGTTTCCAGGGGATATTCGGGCGGCGAATGGCCAGATTTAATAGGTTATCAAACCCGGATCGGCCGTAATACTGAATGCTGGCATCTAGGTCATCCCGATGCGCTGCGTATAAGTATATGCGCGGGTTCTTCCGGATTATAAACAAGGCAGAGCCTTGGTACTTGAAGGACTGGTCCAGGGTACCATAAGCCAGATAAGTCTGCAGGAAAAGGCGCTTAGAAAAAGCAGGGGTGGTTCCGATCGTCGCCCGAAACCGATGTCCTTCGATCGGGTTCTGGCTATACAGGTTCCAGTATGGACCCCATTCAATGGGACCTGTTTCCCAAACTCCTGTGGCCAGAATTTTCGCCAGGGCCTTCAGGCGCTGGTAAGCGCCGATCGTTTCCAACGTATCGTACATATGAAAGATCGAAGCTTCCTCCTCATTGAGTTCTTCCATTCTATGGGTCGCCCAATACAACGAATCTCTTTGATCATTGCCTTGCTGAAGGACCAACTCACCGCCGGCGTCATCCTGTGCTAAGGTATCGAGGATGCTAGGGTCTTGAAACCGGTAATCCCCATAGAGCTGGGTTTTAGTCAGATGAATGGATGGCAGCCGAATCTGTCCGCTCAATCGCACCAAGGCCTTAAACTGCTCCCTTACGGGCATCCAGCGCTGATCTTCGACCCAGCCATAGTCTAGTTCTACACTGCCATTCGAAACCCAGTTCAGATCGGCGGTAGCGGGAATCTGGCCCCAGAATCGCTGCAGGGCGTAAAGGCTGTCCACAATATGCATCTGCCCTTCAAATAGTTTCTGTTCCCGGTTTCGGGGATAGTAATCGACCCGAATCACCGAATGCTTGCCTTCACGGACGGTATCGCGGATCTCGAACTGATAGGCCCCTTCGGCCAAGGGAGTCATCGGACTCAGAAATCGCTTATTAATCACGTTCATATACCCATCATAGGGATTTACGGTCAGGTAATGGCTGCCAAGGAACTGCCGAATGCTGGCGTTATCAATCCCTTTCATCTGGCTAGCCACTACAACTTCCTTCTGGCGGAAAGATTGCTTACCATAGTAGTTGACGGACAAGGCCTCCGTAAGGAAAAAAGGCAAGCGGCGATTTCCCAAGCTGTCTTCTCGCTGATTTTCATAGATAAACCCGAGGGAGCGGATAAAGGGAACCGGAAGCGACTCAAACTGCTTGCGACTCAGGTTCAACATGTCTAGCTGAATCTTGGTATGAGATCTCCGCCGGTAGGATTCCCAGCGATTCGGATCATATTGCGCTCTCCTTTCCCAAACTTTGCGCATAAGCTGCAAACCCGGCGGTTCAGAAACGCGAATGACCACTTCTTGGAGCTCGGCGGCAAGGCGTTTCATATATACGATGCGAGGCAAGGAATCCGAACCAAGCACAAGAACTTTTCTTTCATAACCCAGGGCGGAAAACACCAAAGTGTCGGCCCGGGACACGGGAGCGGTCCAGGCCATCCAGCCCTGGTCATCGGCCAGGGCGCCCTGAGTGGTGGAACGAATCATCGCCGTCGCATAAGGAATCGGAGCTTCCGTCTCCAGATCCCGCACTTGCATGGACCAAGGCTCCTGCGCCCAGACCTTTGAATAAAAAAACAGAATCAGGATAAAAACCCTTCGCATAGCCCAAGGCAGAATGGAGCAGCTATCATTGGCTGCTCATGGCCCAAAAATACATGTCCTTGCCTTCAATCCCTTATATTTGTCGAAGCCGACAGGTTTATGGACATCGATCATTTTCACAGGCGGGCAAAAAGACACAAAGGAAGGCTGAAGAAGTTTCTGCGCAAGCTCGATGAAGTCGTCCCGGAAGGCTTTTCTCTGCTCGCTACCAAGGTAGACAGGTCGGTATGGGAAGAAGTCGACTGTACGCGCTGCGCCCACTGCTGCAAAACCATGACCCCCATTTTTCGTCCCAAAGATATCGCCCGCCTCTCTGCGCATTTCCACATGAGCCCCCAGCAGTTTAAGGCAACCTGGCTGGAGAAAGACGAGGAAGGGCAATGGATCAATCAGCAACAGCCTTGTCCTTTTCTGCAGGATAACAAATGCTCGGTATACGAGCACAGGCCGGCAGACTGCGCTGCCTTCCCCCATCACCATCGGCGCCCCCTTGATGCGTACAACGAGACCCTAATACAGAACTTGGATAAATGCCCCGCGACCCTGCTCTTCGTTCAGAAGCTGGAAAAAAGAGTAAAGGAAGAATACCTTTGGGAGTCTTGACCCAAAGGCCAGAACTCCTGGAACCGGGTCAGGCAAAAGAAAAATATCGACCATGGAGGAGAAGAAGCTGTTTTTGCTGGATGCCTTTGCCCTTATTTTCAGGGCCTATTACGCCCTGATTCGGAGCCCTCGGCGAACCCGAAGCGGAAAAAACACCAACGCACAGTTTGGTTTTACATCTACGCTTTTTGATCTCATTCAGAAAGAGAAACCGACCCATATGGCGGTCGTCTTCGATACCCATGCGCCGACGGAGCGACATACCGATTTCTCCGATTATAAAGCCAACCGTCAAGAGGCCCCAGAAGATCTCCTGGCCGCCATCCCTGATATTAAAAGGATTATTGAAGGCTTCCAGGTGCCCTGCCTGGAAGCCGATGGGTATGAAGCCGACGATCTTATCGGCGGACTGGCTAAAGAAGCGGCCGCCATGGGCTATACGGTTTATATGGTAACCCCTGATAAGGATTATGGCCAGCTGGTGGGTGATAATATTTATATCTACAAGCCGGGGTACCAAGGGGGCCAGGTCGAGATCATGGGAGAGAAAGAAGTTTGCGAACGCTGGAATATTGAACGTGTCGATCAGGTGGTCGACATGCTCGGACTCATGGGAGACTCCGTGGATAACATACCTGGCATTCCGGGTGTCGGCGAAAAAACGGCCGCCAAACTGCTCAAACAGTATGATAATCTGGAGAACATCCTGGCGCATGGCGATCAGATTAAAGGGGCTCTGGGCGAGAAAATAAGACTGGGAGGAGACTTGGCAAGACTCTCCAAAAAACTGGCCACAATCATCACCGAAACGCCGATCCCTTTCCATGAAGAAAACTTCCGGATAAAAACACCGGATACAGAAGCTTTGCGCGAGGTTTTTGCCGAACTCGAGTTCCGCACCTTAGGGCGGCGCATTTTAGGAGAAGCCCTGGAAGGGTCGCAGGGAACCCCTGACCTGTTCTCCCAAACTGAAACAGCGCCCCCCTCTTTATTCCCCGACCAGGGCCTTGGGCCCAAGGGGATGGAAAACATCCATAGCAAAAAGCCAAACTATCGCTCTGTATCCCCCGATGAAATCCCCGAACTCCTGGAACAGTTGTCAAAATACAAGGAGCTGGCTTTCGATACGGAAACCACCGGTTTGGACCCCAACCTCGCAGAGATTCTGGGTATCAGTTTCGCTTGGGCCCCGGGCGAAGCGGTCTATGTGCCCCGCCATCCGGACCAGGATCCCCGCGCATTCCTGGCACCTTTCCAGCCGCTTTTCGATCGTCCAGACTTGTTATGGATCGGGCAAAACATCAAATATGATCTCACCGTCCTGAAATGGCTAGGCTATGAGATTCAGGGAACCTTTTACGACACCATGCTGGCTCATTATGTGGTGGAGCCCGAAGGCAAAAGAAGCATGGATGACCTGGCCCTGAAATATCTCGAATATGAACCGATCCCCATTGAAGCCTTGATCGGCAAAAAGGGGAAAGGGCAGGGCAACATGAAAGACGTTCCCTTAGACCTGATGACTGACTATGCCGCCGAAGATGCCGATGTTACGCTCCAGCTGCGCCATGCCCTTGACCCCTTGGTGAAAAAACAGCAGGTGGAAAACGTACTACAGGAGCTGGAGCTACCCCTGATTCCGGTACTACTGAACATGGAGTATGAAGGCGTTGGTTTGGACGTTTCCTTTCTTCGGGCTTATTCAGAGCGCCTGGAAGGCGAAATGGAAGCGACGGAATCCCGGATCTACGAGCAGGCGGGCCTGAAGTTTAACATTGGCTCTCCCAGGCAATTGGGACAAGTGCTTTTT
>CAZYEZ010000025.1:11889-18094 GCA_964646775.1 uncultured Chitinophagaceae bacterium
AATCGCAGGCGGCGGACAAAGAACCAAAACGGGACAGTATGCCACCGGGGAAGACGTGCTTCAAAAAATCAGACATAAGCACCCAATTATCGAAGACATTCAGAACTATCGGGAGCTTTCGAAATTGAAAAGCACTTATGTGGATGCCCTGCCGCAAATGATTCACCCAAAAACGGGCCGGATACACACCCGCTTTAATCAGGCGGTGGCCGTGACCGGCCGCCTAAGCAGCAATCATCCCAATCTCCAGAACATCCCCATTCGAACCGAAAAAGGTCGAGAAATTCGTAAAGCCTTTGTGCCGAGAGGAGAAGACTGGACCATTATTTCAGCGGACTACTCCCAGATTGAACTCCGTATTATCGCCGCCATCAGCGGCGATCAAGAGATGATGCAGGCGTTCCAGCAGCAAAAAGATATCCATACGGCCACGGCAGCCAAGGTATATCAGGTAGCGGAGGAGGCCGTGACGCCTGCCATGCGGCGGGCAGCCAAAGCCGTGAATTTTGGAATCATTTATGGTCAGACTGCTTTTGGACTTTCTGAGAGTCTAGGCATCCCACGAGCCGAGGCCAAACAGATTATCGACACTTACTTTGCGCAGTATCCGTCCATCCAAGCCTATATGGAAACCTCCATCGATTTTGCGAAAACCCATGGTTATGTTCAGACCTTGTCTGGACGCAAGCGATTCCTTCGTGATATTAACTCCGCCAACCATACGGTCCGGAAATTCGCCGAGCGCAATGCGATCAACATGCCGATCCAAGGTACGGCCGCCGATATGATCAAACGGGCGATGATTCAGGTGTATCAGCAGCTGCAAAAGAAAAATCTACGCACCCGAATGGTCCTCCAGGTTCATGATGAATTGGTGTTCGATGTTCCTATGGATGAACTGGACCAAGCCCGATCTCTGATTCAGGAAGGGATGGTCAACGCGCTCAAGCTTCCTCACGATGTCCCCGTGGTCGTTGAAACGGGTATGGGCGCCAACTGGCTGGAAGCCCACTAGGGAAATCGAGGATCAGGAAAGAGGAGCATATAGATCCTTAAACATGAGCCGGTGAGGTATGCCCACTTCCGTGAACTGTTCTCCGCGAACCTGATATCCCAAGGAGTGGTAAAATCCGATTGCCGATTGGCGGGCGTGTAAAATAATTTCTCGACTTTCCTGCTTTCGAGCCCAGTCTTCGGCAAAAATGACCAGTTTTCTTCCGATCCCTTTACCTTGGCACGCAGGCTGAACGGCCATTTGTCTAAGCCTCCATATCCCGGGATCTGCCGTAGGTACCAGGAGTACGATCCCTACCACTTCGCCATCAAGGGTTGCCACAAAGTGTTGGCTATCGGCGTCCCTGGAAGCCATCTCCTCATTAAAACTTAAGCCAATCGGTCGCATAAGAACCTGTTCGCGAAGCTTGCAACTTTCCGCATACCATGGATCTTCTAGGCTTATTTTCCGGATCTGAATGTTTTGGTAAAAACTCATGGGGCCAGATCTATAGAAGTGGTTTTATTGGAATGAATATAGAACCGAATTGCCTTGGTCTCCGCATAAGGCATTTGAGGGTCCAGTTTATAGCGGATTTCATAGGTTCCTGGCTGCAAAATCAGGTCATAATTGCCTTCCCGGGTTACATTCATGCTATGGAAGCGAAGGAATTGATCGCCCATGGGCATATAAAACTCGACGGGTCCCAAATAGCCGGGACTTTGGAAGGAAAGCTTCCCGTCTTCGGGGATGAGCACATGATAGATAGACTCCATGTCCACATCCAAATTCCGCTTGAATGCCGGCAGCGTATTCACCTCTATATAATAGGTCCCCGGCTCATAATAAAGCTCCTGGGTGCATTCCTGCCGAATCGTAGGTCCGGGCTCAAACCGTCGATTAACAATAGCCGTGTATTCACTGACCGGCCTGTCCGGGTTACCCTGGTAGCTGAATCGCAGGCTGGCCTTGCCGACTTGGAGGATGAGTTTATTGCGCATATTGGCCTCTACGTAAACGTAGCGAAGCAATAAATTGGCTTTCCCCGGTATGGTTAAATCATAAACGCCCGGCTTCATGTCTCGGGGGTCTGGATTCCCGGCGGCATCCACCGTGCGATAAAAAGTTTGCAGCTCCTGGCCGGTTGCATTATCAAAGAGTTTGATCATCGGGTTGGTTGCATAGAATTTCCCCTTCCCATCTGTAAAGTATATCTCCAAGGTGGTTTTCTCCGCCTCGTCTTTCTCTAAAATATAATTCACTTCCCTAGGCCGTGCCCGGCGAGTAATGACCTCTGGGTCGGGCGCCTTAATAATCGGTTTGGGCTGGGAAGCTACCGGCCTGGGGGCCGGTTCTTCCTTCCATTCAGGAAGCTGGTAAGCGGGGGGCGTGCGTTGGATAAATTGCCGGGCAGCCAAGGGTTGCAGGCGAAACAAAAAATAGCTTCTCGGCTTCACCTTTCTCATCTCAATATGGATTCTGGGTTCCTGGGGAGCCACTTCCGGCATAGACGAGGGAATTGGCGTCGCGTTGGATGCAAGTTGAGGAGGGCGGGAAGCCGAGGGCGCCTGACGGGTAACGGGCGCAGCAGATCGCGAGGGGACCGGCGTGGACGGCCTGGTCACGATTCGGACCGGAGGTTCCGGTACCACAGCGGGTGGAGGCGGACTTGGCGTCGCAGGGCGGGGCGGAGCGGGCGCTGTGGAAGCGGTCGGCGCAGGAGATGGGGTCGCGGCGGAGGCCTGCAACTGAGGGCGATAATCCTCAACGATCTGATGGATGGCACGGGATACTTCCCCTTTATCCGTAACCAGCAAATAATTACCCAAGCAGTTGTACTGGTCTTTCAATGGGGCATGGTCAACCATCGAAAGAATATAGGGTCGGAAATTGATCTTTTTTGAGAGCAGGTATTCGACGACTTCGCAAATATTTCCATCGCAGCTTTCGGCTCCATCGGTTACCAAGATCAGGCTATACTGATAGTTCCCCCGACTCATATCCCGGGTGGCGGCTTCTGATATCGAGTAGGCGATTGGGGAAACACCCTTGGGTTTGATTGCATCCAGCCTCAACCCCATCTGCGTAAGATTGTCTTTACTGAACATCACCTCCATGCGGGAATCCCAGCAATTATTTTGCCTTGCCGAATGCTGATGGCCATATACCCGCAACCCAAACTCAATATTCGGGTTGACCTGATAAAGACTATCCATGAGCTGAAGGATGATCTCAGAGGCCGCCTTAAACCGGGGCCGATCATCGGCCCAAGGTAGAGACATGCTGGAAGAACCATCCAAAAGCAGTAGTATTCTGGATTCTTTAATGCTTGCTTGCTGGGCATAGCCGTTTACGGAGATCCAGCAGAGGAAGAGAAAACCAAAGGCAACAATCCGGTTCATGGGTATTATCTCCCACAAACCTACGGTAATTTCACGGCCTATCGTAGTCCAGTTTGCCGGAGAAGCCGCGTTGATGCGAGTTCCCCAAAGGGAGGCGCGGGGCTCATGCATCCCATGATCCCCCTTTTTCCTTTGAATAGATGCCGGCTTCTTAGGCAAAAGGCCGATTTGCCAAGAAAGCTTAGCCCCTGGCGAGGGGATTTCGTGGTCTGGGAAAGATTCGTTTTCCTTCTCTTATTTTACCTTTGTATTAAGACCAATAAGCCTGAATGCGGCAAAAAAATAACTAACTTTGCCAAGTTTCTACTGCTATGGCAATTCCCACAATTATCATCGATGATGTCATCATCAAGTTTGCCGGGGACAGTGGGGACGGAATGCAACTTACTGGAAGTCAGTTTGCCAACAATACTGCCCTAGCGGGTAATGACCTGTCGACTTTTCCTGATTTCCCTGCCGAGATTCGAGCCCCTCAGGGCACGGTTCCCGGGGTCAGCGGATTCCAGCTCCATTTCTCCAGTAATAAAATCTATACCCCAGGCGACCAGTGCGATGTGCTGGTGGCAATGAATGCGGCCGCACTCAAGGTAAATCTGAAGACCTTAAAGCCGGGAGGAATGATTCTGGCAAATACCGACGGATTTGATGCCAAGAATCTGCGCCTCGCAAAATATGAAGAAGGAGCCCATCCATTAGAAGACGGTACCCTCGATGGATATCGCCTCTATAAAATGGACATTTCGAAACTCACCCGGGAAGCGCTAAAAGATATTCCCTTGGGAACCAAAGAAAAGGAGCGCGCAAAAAACATGTTTGTGTTGGGCTTCCTTTACTGGCTTTACAACCGGGATTTAGGTAGTACGTTCTCCTTTCTTCACGACAAATTCAAGAACAGCCCGGATATACTGGAAAGCAATATTCGAAGCCTCCAGGCGGGATATAATTACGGAGATACGATTGAAGCCTTCGATGCCCGCTATAAAGTTGAAAAAGCCCGGCTTCCAGCTGGCGGCTATCGAAATATTACCGGAAATCTATCTCTTTCCTATGGGTTAATCGCCGCCTCTCAGAAAGCGGCCCTGCCTTTATTCTTAGGCACTTATCCCATTACCCCGGCCTCGGATATTCTTCACGAACTGGCAAGGCATAAGAATTTCGGTATTCGAACCTTTCAGGCCGAAGATGAGATTGCCGGTATTTCCGCAGCCATCGGTGCCGCCTACGGTGGAAGTATCGGCGTCACCACCACCTCGGGGCCAGGCATGGGCTTGAAAACAGAAGCCATGGGACTGGCTGTAATGTTGGAGATCCCGCTGGTCATCATTGATATTCAAAGAGGCGGGCCTTCGACGGGGCTTCCGACCAAGACCGAACAAAGCGACCTGCTCCAGGCCTATTATGGCCGAAACGGGGAGTCTCCCATGCCCGTGATTGCAGCTTCCACGCCCAGCGATTGCTTTGATGCCGCCTTTGAAGCCGTACGGATTGCGCTGCAGCATATGACGCCTGTGATTTTCCTAAGTGACGGATATATTGCCAATGGCTCGGAGCCTTGGCGGTTCCCGAAGTCGGCCCAGTTGCCGGAAATCCAAATAAATTTCGAAAAGCGCCGCGAAGGGGATGCCCCATTCCTTCCTTATGCACGAGATGAGCGTGGCGTAAGGCCTTGGGCCGTTCCTGGAACGCCCGGGCTCGAACACCGGATCGGAGGGCTCGAAAAAGAACATCTGAGCGGTAATGTATCCTACGATCCGGACAACCATGAAAAAATGGTTCGATTGCGGGCGGCAAAGGTGGATAACATCGCCGACCATATCCCGGATCAAAGCCTAGATAGCGGTCCCGAGTCCGGGGACCTGCTTGTAGTCGGCTGGGGATCTACTTACGGAGCGATTAAAACGTCTGTCGCCACTTTGCGCGCTAAAGGCCATGCAGTCGCCCATGCGCATATCCGCCACCTGCGTCCTTTCCCAAAAAACCTGGGGGCGATACTCCGATCCTATCGGAAGATCCTCATCCCTGAACTCAACCACGGACAGCTGCTGAAAATTATCCGCGACCAGTATTTGGTGGATGCAAAAGGCTTCCATAAGATCAAAGGGATTCCGTTTACTCATGGGGAACTCGTAGACGAGATGCTGGCTCTGATCGGCGAAGCTAAAGCTGATTAGGTTTAACTGGGAACTCAGGATGCATCCAGATCGATGCGATTCTCCAGATTGGTTTGATCGATCACATAGAGGGGCCGATCGCGTACGTTATTGATGATACGCGAAATATATTCCCCTATAATCCCGATGGATAGCAGCTGAACCCCGCCCAGGAAAGTGATGCTGATGATGGTAGAAGCCCAGCCCGGCACGGTGTTGCGGTCAAAAAAATAACCATATAGGGCATAAACTCCAATGACAAAGGAAATCAAGCAAACGACAAAGCCTAAGTTGGTAGCCAATTTCAGGGGTGCATCCGAAAACCCGGTGATGCCGTTAAATGCAAGCCGAAGCATTTTTCGAAAGGGGTAATTCGTGGTGCCAAATTTCCGCTCGTCCCGCTCATAGTACACATACTGGCTCTTGAATCCCAACCATGCGATCTGCCCGCGGAGGTACTTGTCATACTCCTTCATTTTCCGGATATAAGAAAGTACATCTCGGCTGATAAGCCGATAATCGCCGACATCCAGGGGTATTTCAAAAGAAACCAATCGCGCCATCAACCGATAAAACCATTTCGCGGACTCCCGCTTGAACCAGGTCTCCCCTTTTCGGGCGATCCGTTTTGCGTAGACGACTTTGAATCCCTTCTTGTA
>CAZYEZ010000026.1:0-18056 GCA_964646775.1 uncultured Chitinophagaceae bacterium
TTTGTTTACATAGTCCTTAGGACGGTAGTGGTCCTGATAAAAGCCCCGAGTCAGTTTTTCCCAGTCTCCCCTGCTCCTCAATGCATCGATGCGCCTCATCCATCGGGTCGATTCGAAATCAGGTGTGAAAAACTCGGGGAAATGCGGTTGAATCTTTCGAGCCACGGCCCCTGTGGGAAAGGCCAAAAAAGGGAGTCCGTGTCCAAGATACTCCCAGAGAACCAATGGTCCGCTTTCTCGTAAAGAGGTAAAAATGCCTAAATCATAGCGATGAAAAGGCACGGGACTTCCATCGGTGACAAACCGAATCAGCCCCTTATTCCCGGCCTTGGATTGCAGTTGCTCATAGTAATGGGGGTCTCGCACCTGTCCGTAGATCGTCAGCTTTTCCTGGCGTTGAATAAAAAGATCCACGGCAAATGCCAGATTTTTATTTCGGCTTATGTTAGCTACCATCAGTGCAGAAGGCTCTTTCTGGGTGGTCGGCAGGCTGGGTATTTCCATCAGGGGCTGGTTTTCCAGCAGGAAGCATTGCCCGGAAGAAAGACCCATCCGCTTGATGGCCCATTCCATTTGCACCGAATCCACACAGATATAATATTCAGGTCGGAACCAACCCTTCATACGCCATGGCAAGGGCGCCTGCTCATCCACGCCGAGGTGATCCTGAAGGACGATCTTATATCGGCCTCGGAACAAAATCTGAGCGAGGCGCAAGTATGCATAAACGTGCCGCATATGTACGTGCAGCAGATCATAGGAAGCGGAGATGCGGTGCAAGGTCCATAGTTTTGCCAGGGAAAATTTAGATTTTCGATCCAATACAAACCTGGGCAGCTCCGGGGGGATTTGAGCATACCAGGCCCCACCGGCCCGAATTAAAAGCACCCCTAATTCCAAATTCTCTCCTTTGAGCAGGCGAAGTTGATCCAGAAACACCCTTTCGGCACCTCCCGCATCCAATCGATCGATCACCTGCAAGACTTTCATTTTGCAAGACCTTTATGATTTAGGGCCGCCCTGGCTTCCTTGCTCCGCTGCCGATATTCCCGCATAAAGCGGGGAATATGAAAGGTAAAAGCGACCAGTCGAAGAAGTTTCAGGTGCCAGGGGCCTTCTAGACTGGCTTGACCCAGATATTTGATCCACAAATAGTTTCGAACCTTCGGCCAAGGAAAATACTTCGCTGCCAGATAGATTTCCGAAGCCGTTGGTCCCACAAATACGCGCCAGGACCGACGGGACATATGGCGGGTAATCACCCGTGCCTTATGGGTTCTTAAGCCCCCCACGGGTGCCCGGTGATGAAATACGCGAATGCCTGAATCAAAGATCATCAACGCCCCGGCCAGGTGACAGCGCATGGCCAAATCATGGTCTGCCCGGATGGTGCGGTTAAAAAACATATCCATATATCCGGTCTCCTCCAGCAATGACTTACGCACCAAGCAGATGGGGAAGCTATCACTCATGTACCGGAAGGGTTTTTGGGGGCGATAATCGATACCTGCTTCTTCCACGAATGCGGCCACCATATCTGCCTGATAGTATTGTTGAACGCCTACGAGCCGATCTAGAAAATCTTCGCCGATATGATCGGCATCATCGCCTAAAAACAACACCCATTCGCCCCGGGCTTCCTCCAACAGCTTGTTCCATGCCAAACACTGTCCTGTTTCCTCCTGAGGGAAATAACGCAAAGGAACGGGCCAATCATAATCTGGTTGCTTTCGATGCGATTTAGGGGTCTGGTCCGTGACCAGGATTTCATAGGGGGGAAGCGTTTGCGCATTGAGCTGGACCAGTTCCCGCTCCAAATAAGGATATCGATCCAAGGTAGGTGCCAGCACCGATATGGTCACGGGGACCTGGGCGCGGAGATTCGGATCCGAAGGATGAATTCCAGGCCTGAGGGATAAGGGCTTTGCGGGCGCCTTAAAAAGTTCTAGGACGTTTTTTAAGCGATTCCCCTTCCCTAAGGCATACCATAGACGCCATTTTCTTCCGTAAAAGCGACGCACGAATATCCACTGCTGGTCGGCACGAATCGAAACCCCCGGATGGGAAGTCCCCGGCGCCAGCGCCGGGTGATACCGCATCAGCGCCCCCTGCTTCCAGCCGTAAAATCCTAGGTCCAATCCCAAAGCGTCAATTTGATCATAGCGTGGATCGCTTCCTATATAGGCGTCCAACCAGTGCCGGCGGAGCAGGCAAGCGCGAAGACTGATTCGAAAGCTGGATTGAATCTGGTCTTCCGGACCGTCCTTATGATAAATCCAGGTTGGCTCCAACAGATCGAGGGCATGAGGCTGGCCCTTCATCCCTCGTTTCAGTCCCCCATGCCATACATCTAGGGGACTTTCCGCTAAACGCTGGATTAATTCCAAGGGGGGAGGACCCTGTTCGGCATGCCAGCATAGTAAATGCGTCCCCTTTGCCTGGCGCATGTACTGGAGCAGGGCGGGGCCGTCATTCGCCTGTAACTCGGGGGCATAAATCCGATTACCCAGCGGCCAATCCCAATCGCAGGCTTGACCCCAAAGAAGTATGTCAACGGCTGGATTCATAAACCTGGTCGAAAAAAACTCGAAAATCCTTTAGCAATCGATCGAGGGAAAAATGGTCTCGGACGCGCGCATGTCCATTCTGGCCCATATTCCGGGCCTCGATGGGATGGGATGCAAGCCATCGAATTTTTTCGGCCATCTGGCTTAGCTCGCCCATGGGAATCAGGAATCCCGTCTCCTGATCCTGAATGTTTTCACCAATACCGTCGGCTTCCATGGCCACGACTGGAAGGCCCATATACTGCGCTTCGAGCAAGGCATTGCCAAAGCCCTCGGATATGGCTGTATGTACAAAAACGTCGGAATCGCGCATCCAAGCTGCCACCTGTTCCCGGGTTTGCGAACCTAACAATTCGATATGTTTCTCCAAGCCCAGTTCATGAATCAAGAAAGTCAGAAGCTGTCGATCCGGTCCCTCGCCAATCAGACGGTAACGAAAATCCAACCCCTGATCTCGAAGCATGGCCATCACCCGAATGGCTGAGCCATAATCCTTCTTCCAGACCCACCTTCCCACGCTGATGATTTCGAGCCGTGATTCCCGTTCCCTCCATCGGGCGGATTCCCTATCCAGGGTAAACAGGGAAAGGGGGATGCCGGGAGGAATCCGTTTAACGATTCCCTGGTCTGCATATCCGCGAGCTCTGGCCCGATTCAGCAGGTCCTGACCCAAAAAATGAAATCCATGTGCATGGTTCCATACCTCCTTATAATACTCGGGCTGATCGAGGCCCATATAGTTCAGATCATAGCCCCGAAAACTCACCGAAAAGGAAGCCGAAAACTGGGTGCGAAGCCAAGCAATATCCCGGGCCAGGGTGCCAAAGGAAAAATGAACCTGGTCGGCCTGGAGGAGGTAAAGCGGCAAATAGCGAAGAGCGTGCTTCCATGCGGGTCCGAACAGCGCCTTTCGAAAGGCCCCAGATCCGAAAAAAGCCCGCAGAAAGAGGCCGGCATTCTCCAAAATTGATCGAAAATCATAGATGCCGGAGTAGGCACCCTTCCCTTGATCGGGAAGCTGCCGGATGCGTGCTTTTCGATCCCAGAGAAGCAGGGAAATACGGTAATCCGACTGTAGGCCCCGCCATTTGTCCATTAAAAATCCCGACTCCAGCGGTGCTGAATGCATGACCAATACGATATGTCGTTTCTCCGTCATGGATACAATCGATTCAGAAACTGCGCCAGCGTATGCAACATGGATACGGTATAACCGCTTGCCGCCGTGGGTCGACGATAGAATTCATCCAGCAGACCCCCGATCACCTTGGGCGAAAAATACGGGCTTAATTTCTCATTTTGAAGCACGGAACCAAGCCGCGACCTTCCTTCCGCAGACAGGTATGTTAACTCCCAATTCCGCTGTACCCAAGCATTCTTCTGGCCCAGACGCCCCAGGCGTGCCAGAATGCGATAAAGCAAATTTCGGTTATTCCAACCTTTATAATGATATAGGTCGCGCCCATACTCCTGCCAAACGACCCCGGCAAGATCGGGGTGAAATTTTTTCAGATAATCGATCTGAAATGCCCTGGACTTCTGCCATTCTTTGGGAATCGTTAGAAACAGATCCCCCACCCGGCGATCATAAAAAGGCAGCAAAGGCCATATGCCTTCCTGATAGGTTCGCAGGCTTGCCAACGTCCATCGAAACGACCATTCTTCGGTTTTGTATACCTGCATAACCAAATCCTCGTGATCTAGATATTGGTATTTTTGTCGAAATTCCTGAAAATAATCTTCAATATCTTTTCTTGGATTCCAGGCGGTACCCTGGGGACCATGAGCCCAGAACCATTCGGCCCCTCTCTTGATTAGTTTCTTATCCCAGGCTTGCTCCAGGCTATCATAGGCGTCAATTTGCATGGTGTCCATCCAAACGTCGCCCCAGTGCCCGCATAAAACCGCTTCACCGGCGGCGGCCAGTTCTTCATGGATCGAGACCTGCCTGGTTCCGTCTACCGACTGAAAACCTTCTGTAGAACGCATAATGCGATCCATGTGTTCCCAGACATAATCCCCGATGACATAAGCCTGAAATGGATAGCCTGCTTTCTTGGCTAAGGCGCAGCCGATTTGAATCTCGGGAGAACGTCGGTAATACCCATAACTATAGGCCCTGATAGAGGTGTCGTCCCCCGTTCCGTTCCTTAGGAGCCCTGCCAGCGTTCGGGAGTCCAGTCCTCCCGACAAAGGCAATACGACCTTCCTTCGAGCGCAGGACCCCAGCAAGACCTCTTTCATCGTGTGGTCGAACTGCTCCAGCGCCTCCTGGCGACTTCGGTACTGGGGGTCGTAATACCAGTCCCAGTAACGTCGTACTTCGAGCAAGCGCAGCTGCCGGTCAAATCGGTAGCACCGGACCGGCTGCATGATCCGCACGGATTCCAGGTGGGTCTGATCCGCCGAGAAATAACCTAAGCTCAAAAAGCCTAAAATCGATCTCCAATCCAATTGCTTTGCCGAAGCCCGAGCCAAGGACATATACTGGGTCGATATGGCCGGGGAAGATCCGGTTTCATAATAGACATGAAGGCTCCCATGCCTTTGGGTGAATACCGAAATTTCGTGACGCTCTTCATCCATCCATATCAATAGATAATGCCCGGCCGGATCTCGAAAATCCTTCGCCTTTCCGCGGGCATAGTCCCGGCATCCCGAGGCCAGCGCCTTCCCATCGACCGTTTCATAGAAGTCTCCCAGTACATACATCTTCCCCCCGGGCACTTCCTGGCTAAACCATTCGGGGCCTCCAGATGGCGGACCGGCCATCCAAATGGACAGAAACCCAGCCTCCTCATTGAGCCAGGGCTCGGGCCCCCGAAGGTTTTCTTTCGGGCCCTCGCTCGATTTGGAAATCCATATATCCCGGTAACAACGCATCTTCCTAAGGCAGCAACCGCCGATAAACCTGCTCAAAAGCCCGGGCTTCGTCCTCCAATCGATGATTCGCTCTCATCCGTTCCTGGCCTCTTAATCCTCGTTGCCGCGCTTCTTCTTTATCCGCAAGTATCTCCTGAATTTTTCTACGAAGGTCCGCTACATTGTGCGGCTGAAACAGCCAGCCCGTCTCTGGGGGATGAATCAAATCCCTGATGCCGGCCACCGAAGAACCCAAAGAGGGCAAGCCCAAGGATAGGGCCTCCATCAGGGCCACTGGACACCCCTCCTCATGGCCCCCGTATAATCCCGTGGGAAGGACAAATAGATCGGCATCGCTTAGCAGATCACCGACCTCTGAAACCGCCCCTTCCATCCAAACTCGATCTTCCATGCGGTTTGCGATCAGTAAATTCCGTAGCTGCTGGCTGTATTCCGGGTCTCGATGGGCACCTGCCAGAATAAGATTGACCCCTTCTAATTCGGAAACCGCCTGAATCAACGTCGCTTGATCCTTAGAACGGACGATCTGGGCCAGGCATACCAGCAGTGGACGGTCCGGGCGGTCAAACAAACGGCGAAAATACCCCTGGGGTCGGCGACCGACGGCGGGGGCCTCGACCCCGCCGCTTATCAAAAACACTTTATTTCTGTATAGGGAAGACGAGAAAAAACGATCGCACATATCGCGATTTCTGGCAATGATGGCCGAAGCCAGCCAGGACTTGATTTTCCAGGCTTTTCGACCCCAGTTCATGTTTTTTTTGGTGTAGACATAGGGAATGTTCGCCAGGCGGGCCGCCAGAACTTCCGAAAAATCGGAAGACCAGTGAAAGGACTGCCAGAGTTTTATCTTCTCTCCCTTTAGGAACTTGCTTAAGGCCTGCGCTTCCTGAAGGCGCCTGCCCATGGGCGCCGACTCTGGAGAACTGAATGCTCTTTCAATGATTCGGTACCCGCAGTCCTGCAATTGCTCATACAAGGCGCCCCCCGCTTCATTCACCCCGATCCATGGTTCAAAAGTCTTGGTATCGATTCGGCTTAAAATCTGGACCATTTCCATACCGCTTCCAGCGGTCTTGAAATTGGGTATTGTAAACAGCATCGGAACAGCCATGGTCAATTCATATTTGCATTATCGATTCTCCTGGTCTCGAGCGATCCACTCCTGAATCCTTGCCTCGATTTCGTCGAGGGGTCGGCGCACAAACTTTTCCTCTACCCATCGCTTGGCCTGTTGACCCATATCCTGGACCCGTTCCCGGTTCTTGTAAGCAAATTCCAGGCCTTGAGCAATTTCTTCCGCGCTTCGGGCATGGATCATTGGATAGAGATCTCCATAGGGACGGTAGAGGGCATCCTCCCGATGATGAATGACCGCCCGCCCTCGAATCATTGCCTCCATAATGGTGCCGAAACTCAGATAAGATCGCCCAAACTCTCCAGCGCCCAAATCGACCTGATCGATCAAACAGATGAGGGCTCGCCTTTCCATCTTCCCCAGCCAAAGAACAGACTCCTGGATTCCCAGCTCCGCAATCAAGGCCCGGGAGGCATCGACATCAGACCCATAGTCCAGCATGACCAGCCGAGCTTTTGCTCGAGGATGGGCTTTTAGAAACTGAGAAAACCCCTGGATCAAATAGTGAGTGTTTTTAGTGGTGAATGCATTGTGGTAAGTCTTCCATTCTTGGCGCCCATGGTAGAGCACCACCCAGTCTACCCCGTCTCGAACCTGTTGAATCTGCTGGCGCAGGTCCAGGGATAGTTGATCAAATCGATCGGACGGGTCATAGGCATTCGGATAAAGAAATGGGAGCGGCATGAAGATTCGCTCTCCTTGGTAGTCAAGGCCCTTCAGCCGGGCCTCAAAGTCTTCATTCGTATAGTCCGCCATTAAAAAAGGAGCCTCCCGAATAACTTGGCGAAGAAATTTTGCCATGGTCCCTTCGCGCATGAGCGAATAGGGGAGGCGCTGAGGCTTAGGAAACAGCCGGGCCGCCCAACGTTGAGTCCAATGAAAATCCGGGGGTAAATAGGCGTATTTATATACGTCCGATCCATAGGGGAAATAGATCTGTAATGGGAAGCCAGCTCGTTGAGCTACCGCCGCCTCCTCTCCCTGCCCCATATAAAACGAAAAACCCTGGAGGTCGCGCCGCACCTCTTGGAGATCCGCATAATAAAACCCTCGATCCAACCAGTTGACGGCTCTGACCAATTCCAGGTCCACTGGATCAAAACTATCGGCCGAGGGATGAAAATGAGGGCTTCGATCCGAGAAAAACAGGGTCACCGCATAGCCCCGATCTCTCAGATGCCTTGCCAGCGCAAACTGATTATTGTTCATATTCCCTATCAGGGCGAGCCGCGTTTTCATAAGCGAAAGCAGTACCGGAATACCAAAGCTGTTTTAGGAAAACTTTTGTCCAGAAAGTTCATCACCCCTCGGAGATCGTCGCGAAAAAAATGCTGGTGCCAGATCAGGTATAAGCAGCCAAAAGCGAGGCTTAGACCTCCGATCATCATCCATGGAGGAATGGACATAGCGGGCATCGCTGCCAGAGCGATGGCCAGAAGGCCTGCGATCGCGAGAACACTAAGAAACTGAGGGACTAAATCGGCATACCAGCGAAGCCATGGCTTTTTTAGTACCGCCATGACTTGTAAGATCCCCAGATGCTGGAAAATAAGCTTTACCAGCAAAAGGCCAAGCGCCAGGCCGATCACCCCGCCCCAATAGGCTCCCAAACCGACAAAAAGCAAATGAAAGGGCGTATAGTATAGACTTAGCCGCCAGGATTTAATATTCTGATGAAAGGAATTTAGCACGGATCCATAGGAGTTGGTCAAGGCTCTAAACCCCGCATAAACGAGCAAAATCCGGAAAGGCCACTCGGCCGACTGCCATTTGGGTCCATAAATCCATTCAATCAAGGGAGCGGCCGAGAGAAAAAGAACCGATAAGACCGGCAAAAGGAAGAAGGCCAAGGTCTTGCCATAATCCCGCCAATGTTCGTAGAACTGCTGCCGATCGTCCACGAAGCGGGGCAGGACCGCCGCTAAAATATTGTTTGATATAGCCGCCACGGGAACGGGGATGAGCAAAGCCAACTGCATGGCGATCTGGTAAACACCCAATACGTCCAGGCCCAGAAACCGACCTAGGATCAACTTGTCTCCCTGATCGGCGATTCGACCAAGCAGGTTGGCCCCAACCAGGGGACGAGCAAAAACAAAAATTTCCTTCCAACGCCGTACTCGTAAACGATTTCCTGGATGAACGCCCGCGGCCCGGTACAGAAATAAAGTGCATAGAGGTTGGAAAATCAATAAGGGCAAGACCAAACTATAGACGCCCCAGCCGAGGAAAACAGCTGCGAGCTTCCCGGCAGCGATGAGAAGAATAAACGGGGACTGAACCCGAACCTGGAGGTCGAATCGCAGGTGACGGCTCAACCATGCCTTGGGTATAATCTGCAACTGCGAAAAAAAGAATACCCCTGCCAGTATCCAACTGAGGTTTAAAATCCGTGGATCTCCATGGGTGGCCGACCAAAGAGGTGCAAGCAGAAGAATGAGGGCCACGATGAAAAGGCTCAAACAAGCGTTGAACCAGAATGCCGCCCGAAAAACATTCCGCAGGTCGCGTCCCCGATAGGCCAGTAAAAACTCAGAAATACCCGAACTCCCAAAGAAGGAAATCAAAATAATTCCCGCCTCTGTAATGGCTACCAAACCAAAATCGTAAGGACTAAGTTGCCGGGCCAGGACCACCATAGCCGCCAGCCCCACTCCTTTTTCCAAAAGATTGCGGTAAAGGATGTGGGTAAATCCTTTTTGAATCCGTTTTCCTGTATTCATGGACAAAGGATGATTAGCCCTAGGAATGGTTCGGCCGCCCGCTCTGAAAGGAAAGGGAAATCTAAATCCGACTAGTCAACCGGGCTTACCCCCTGGTCGTCAAGACGATATTCTGCGCCTGATTCCGGGCAGCGCGCAAGCCCCTCTTCCCCAAAATCCAAGCGATGCCCAAACCGGCTTACCCAGCCGATCTGCCGACCTGGGTTGCCAACTACCAAGGCATAAGGGGGTACCGATTTAAGTACGACCGTTCCGGCGCCTATAAATGCATAGGCTCCGATTTCTATGCCACAGACAATGGTTGCATTGGCTCCTATTGTCGCTCCTTTTCGAACCCAAGTCGATTCATATTGACCCCGGCGATTGATGGCCGCCCGAGGTCTTCGCACATTGGTGAATACACAGGAAGGACCCAGAAAAACATCCTCTTCGCAATGCACGCCGCTGTATACCGACACATTGTTCTGAATCTTTACATTGCGGCCAAGCTGAACTCCAGGAAATACGACCACGTTCTGTCCGATATTGCAGGCCTCTCCTATTTGAGCCTCCGGCATTATATGAGAGAAGTGCCAGATTTTCACCTTCGGACCTATGATTGCCCCCTCGTCAATGACGGCCGTCGGATGCGCAAAAAACGATTCTTTATTGCTCATGAATTTCAGATTAACCCTTAGTCATCGAAGTATCCTCTACCTTCCTTGTCTTTTACCCCGTAATACGCCGATATCGATCCGGGCATTCCATTAATCACCAAGCCCATGCTCCCAAATTTCTGCTGTCGATAAAGAGACTCAAGTTGTTCCACTTGCTGCTTATAGGTATAACGATCGCGAACCACGAACAAATGAATGTCCGCATGAGGAGCCAGGATCTGCGCATCGGTGACCAAACCTACCGGAGCCGTGTCCAGTATAATGTAATCATATTGATCTCGAACTTCTTCCAAAAAGGCCTCCATGCGCGAAGACATAAGGAGCTCTGCCGGATTGGGAGGTATGGGGCCGGCTGGAATAAAATCAAGCCCCGAAGCCAGTTGGTCTCGAATAAGTAAATCCTTCCAGTTTGCTTTACCGATAAGATAATAGGAGATGCCCTGTCCCAGGGGGATCCCTAAATCCTGACTCATTCTTGGTTTACGGAGATCCAGCTCCACGAGTAATACCCTTTTTTCGGTCATGGCAATGGTCAGAGCCAAGTTCAACGAGAAGAAAGATTTCCCTTCGCCACTCATCGAAGAGCTTACGAGCATTACCTTATCCGAATCCCCTTTCTGAAAGAACTGCAAGTTGGTACGAATGGTCCGAAACTGCTCGGCCATGACGGTACGATGCGTAGGGCTTACCCGGAGGGGCTGGCTGCTCTTTCCTTCCGAGATCATGCCCAATAGGGGAATCCGCGTCCGACGTTCCACGTCTTCGCGACCCTGAATCCGACGATTCAGCAATTCTTTACCGAATAAAATGCCCGTTGGTATGAGCAAGCCCAAGGCCAGGGAGGCCATGAGTATTCTGGATTTATCAGGGCTAACCGGACCGCCTTTTCGCTCCGCCGCATCAATGATTCGGGCGCCGGCAACGGTTCCAGATCTGGATAAAGCGGTCTCCTCGCGCATCTTCAACAGGTACATGTACAACTCCTGTTTGATGCGCTGCTGGCGGTAGATATCAACAAAATCTCTTTCGGTCATCGGGATAGACTGGATGCGAGCATCCAGCGCCTCATTCCTTTCCCGCATCCGAGCCACCCGATTGCCCAGGAGTTGTTTCTGCTCCCCGACGTGCTGGGTAATCTGCTTCCTCCATTGCTGAATCTGCTCGTCCAGCTTCCTGATCTGCGGGCTCTCGGGGGTAAAAGCCAGCGCACGCTGACTCCGCAACTGTTGCAACTGGTTATAATGACCTACCGTCTCTGTCAATCCAGGATCTAGGCTTCCCAATCCCAAGGGAATCTGATGGGCCGCTCGCTGGGGATCCCGAAGAAAATGATCCAGCGATTCAAGAAGCTGAAGCTGCAGTTCCTGATCCAGCAATTCCTTGCGTACAAGATAGGTTTCCTCGATCAAGGCTTTGGACTGCTCCTCTATATCGGTAATCGATCGACTCGATTTGAACTTGGCCACCTGATCTTCAATCTGCCCAAGATCATCAGCCACCCGCTGCAAGCGTTCGTCAATAAAAGCCAGGGTCGCGGCCGCCGCGCGATTCTGATCGGCAATACTGGACTCCATGTAAACCTGTATAAGCTGATCGATAAGATCTTCTGCTCTTTCTGGCACGGGGTCCAGCAGTCTTAGCGAAATCAGATTCACTTTGTTGTTTACCGGTGAGACGGTCAATGCTTTAAGGTAGCGATTCCCTACCTGCCGATGGGGTGTCCACTGAACCCGCCAGCTGCCATCCCCTAATGCGGGAACCTGACCCGCTTTCTGCGGGGAGGTAGGAGCCTCCATCCGAAAGCGACCAAAAGGCAGGGAAACCTCAGATCCCGGCTGAAGAGCCCATTTTTCACCCTCGAATTCCAGGGTATATCCACCTTCTACTTTGTGGACTTCCATTTCGTATTGCCGCGTCTCCTGGGGCGTCTCCGAAATCATCGCGAATCGAAACGGAAGCGTCGATCCATAGCGTTCATAGTCGCGCAACCAGCCCGATGTCCAATAGCGGAATTGCAGGTCGAGGTCCCGCACTGCCTGCCGGATCAGTGACTTAGACTTAAGAATCTCTACTTCATTGTCTACGGAGCTGGTACTGGCCCCCAAGGCCAGGTCCATGAAAATCATGGACTCTGCACCCATGTTATTCGATTCCTCAACCATGATGCTGGCTTCCGCCTGATAAAGGGGAACCGTGGCTTTCAGGTATAAATATCCGAACAGCAGACAAAGGGCAACAAAAAGCAAATAGAGATAGCGAGAAGACCAGACCAAGGCCATCAATCTCCATAACGATTTCTGTGCTTCTGTATCCGAAGCCCGATGCTCTTCAAATAAAGGGTCTACCATCTAGACGAGTCAACTAACAAAACAAAAATACAAAGGTCCATCAATCCATTCCAGAATATAATTTCATCGCTTTCAGGCGTTGATGATCGGGAAAATGAATCAGCACGCCCATTCCTTTTTTCTGATAAACGACCAGATTGCCTACAGCAATCGAAGAGGCGCCTGCATCTACCGCCTGGCAAATATCATCTAAGCTTCCAGCGCCCCCATGAGCCATAATCGGTAAATGTACGATCTGCGATACCTTTCCAATCAGTTCTAAGTCCATGCCTTCCCAGCTTCCTTCCCGGTGGATGGCGGTCAGGAGAATCTCTCCCGCCCCCGCATTTTCTATATGTTTTACCCAGCTAAAAACATCCACCGGCAATCGTCTCGTGCCGCTTTCGATATAAACATGGGGACGGCCTCGCCATCCTCTTTTTACGTCGATGCTTGCCACCAAAGATTGGGACCCCAGCCGAGCGGCCATGGCCTCCATAAGTCCGGGCCGAGTGAAAGCCGCGGACCCCAGGATGATTTTCTCGAATCCGAGGGCAAGAATTCTTTCCGCCTGTTCCAGAGATTGAATACCCCCACCATAAGCCAAAGGCATAAAGCATTCCCGCGCTAAAGTTTGAAGCCATTTCATATCGGGAGCTCGGGACTCGAGGCTGGCTCTTATATCGACGATGGCCATCTCATCCACTTCCAGCTCATTGAAAATACGAACGGTGTTCAGTGGATCTCCAATATATGCAGGCTTGCGAAACCGCTTGGTTTTGACCAAAGTCTGGTCCTGAACCTGAAGCAAGGGAATGAGTCGAGCGTTCAATGAACCGGGGGGATTTGCTTTTCTTTTAACGAACGAATGGGTACCAGGGCCTTCAGACACCATGGGAGCGACTGAATCTGCAGGTATACCATATGTCCACGGGTATGGATCACTTCTCCTAGATAGGATCTCAACGGGCCTTCCTCGATGCTCACTTGTTCTCCGGCCTGGGGCACCCACTCAATCGGCAAATCCCGATACTGGTTCAGAAAGTGCCGAATCATGTCCATCTCTTTGGCCTGAACGCGGCCAGGCACCCCGTTATGAATTAAAAACCGAATGACGCCCGGTGTCGCCAATATTTCGTTCTGGTGATCTTTGAGTCGGCTTAGCTGGATAAAGCAATAAGAGGGGAACAGGGGGACCCAGATTTTCTTTTTCCGATCGGACCATTGTCTCCATTGCTGCTGGCCTGGACAATAGACCGAAAACCCTCGGGCTGCGAGGCGCTCATATACTTTCCTTTCATGCCTCGGCCGGGTATGCAATACATACCAATCACCCTCTTGCTTTGCCGCTATTCCGTCCTTTGCATTCATTCAATCTGATTTTTGACACGGCTTCGCCTCTCTCAGTCCCAGAAGGAACGAGGTCAAAAAGTCAAAAAAACCGGTTGGTTTTTCGTAAATATAGGGGAATTAAGCGTTGACATCAACTCGGATTTTTCGACGCCCATTCCGCCAGTTGCAGGTTCTGAAACGGATAGGCTCTCATCTTATCCAGATAAGGCCCTTCTAGCAGCGAGTGAAGATGGGCAAGATGGCGCCCATGGTGAAGATCCGTGCCCGCATAGTCATACATTCCCGCCTCGAGCAGCGCATGGGCCATCTTTCGAATCGGCTTCCCATAATATCCGGTAAGGGAAAGTAGATTCAGCTGAAGCATGCAGCCTCGATCCTTTAGATCCTCGAATACATGCATTCGATCCAAGAAATAACTGTATCGCTCCGGATGCGCCAAAATGGGCACGTATCCTTCGGACTGAATCTCGAACATTAATTCTTGTAAGCCGTGCGGGGCAAACATAAATGAAAACTCGACCAGAACCCGGTTATCCATAATGGGCATTAAAGCGCGATGCCGAAGCAATTTCATAAAATGCTCATCGATATAGTATTCCGCGGCGGCACGAATCGGCATTTCAATGCCCTCTGCCTTCATGGCTTCCTTGAGCCGCTCCAAACCCTCTTGGATATTCTCCCGCGAGTTCGGATAATGATCGGATTTGATATGCGGTGTGGTCACCAGACCTGTATATCCCATGGATTTTAGCTCGCGGATCATCGTCAGGCTTTGATCCAGGTCTTCGGCACCATCATCGATGCCCGCTATCAGATGCGAGTGCATATCCCAGCCCAAGAATCCCAAATCCTGATCGGGAGCATGCTGTGAAGATGGAGACGTTTTTTTTCCCCTACCGAAAAGTTTCCAGTTAAACATGGCGCAGGAACAAATGTACATAATATGAATCGGGCCTGAAAGCCCCCATCTTCCCTTGAAAAAGAAATCTGAATAGAACCGTCGCCCCTTGGGCGGGATACAGAAAAGCCGGACTCCAAAGAGAGCCCGGCAAATCAAAACTGCCCAGTGGTTTATTGCTGGGAGCCGATCGATCTATCGCTGGATCTGAATGGCTCGGTTATAGCTTTGCCCTTGCTGGTCGGCAAACCTTAGGAAATAATTCCCGGAGGGTAAGGAAGCGGGAAGGTCTACCCGCATTTTACCTGGGCCGACCGGAACTGGGTTTCCTTCGAATACCCGGGCTCCCATCATGTTCAGGATCGTCACTTCGTTTATAAGCTCGCCGTTCGGCATTTCGATATAGAGGAATTCGCGGGTTGGATTGGGATATACCCGGATTCCCGTCATTTCTCCTTCTATATCACCCACCGATACGGGAAGGGTGATCTTGGCCGTATCCGAACCGCAGGCGTTAAATACAACGAGCATGACATCCTTATAGGCCTCGTTATATTTATGCTCGACGGTCCTGGAACTGGATTGAGACCCATCACCAAAAATCCATAGATAGGCGACCACGTGCTGCTCGCCGGCGGGCGAAAGGCGGAAATCGGTTCCGTTCAAACGAACATAAGAGATGCCTACGACTTTCGGCAAGGGTTCGATATCAATATTCACCGTGTCTCTTCCCGAACATTGCGGGCCAAGGTTTACCTGAACCCAGTAATCCTGGGTAGCATGGACTTCTAACGTTTGGCTGGTATCCCCCGTACTCCATAGATAGGTGGCTCCTGGATAACCTGCATCAAGCACAATGGGTTCGGTTGGCTCGCAAAGGCTGGTATCATTACCCAGATTAACCTCCGGAGGTCCGACCGTTACGGGTATCGGTTTAGATACCGTTCCACAAGCCTGATTGCGTACTTCCACCGTATAAACACCGGCGGTTTTTACATCCAGATAGTCTTCAACCGCACCTGGAATATCCGAGCCGTTTCTTCGCCACTGATAGGTTAGGCCGCCTCCGCCGGAGTTTGCCTGTAAGGTCAGACTATCACCGGGGCAAAACTGAGTGGTTGCCTTGGTATAAACTTGAGCCCCAGGTGGCATCACCAGGTTCACGGTGATGGGCTCGGATTCTACGGTAATCGATTGGGCATTGGTAATAGAAACCGAGTAATTACCTGACTGGGTCACTTTTAAGGAGGGCTGAGACTGCCCGGGGATTACGACCCCGTTCTGTTTCCATGTATAGACATAGCCAGGTCCCAGATTAGCCCGAAGCAAGACGGAGTCCCCGGGACAGAATACTCTCGGGTTGGCGCGAAGTACCGCCGAGAAGACCACGTCATTGTCAATGCCTGAGAAATAACCAAAATCGGCCAGCTCTTCGACTTCGATGATATTGCGATCCACATCACTTGTGCTCTGATCGAAATTATAAGCAATCCAGGGACCGGGCAGATTTTGACGGATCATCTTCAAGTCTGCTTCACTTTGAATCACGCCTAACCAGGGATCTTTATAGTACAAATCCATATCGTAGCTGTAAGCCGAACCGGGGACCTGAACATCTGCATAGAAATACATATAGCTGTTTGCACTCACTAGGTGAATATTAGGCGGTATGGTCCCGGTATAAGCCTTCACCGTCACGCTATTGGGTTCTGGCGACTGAGGATGCCAGTAAATACGGGCCACCGTATCTTCTCCAAACAGAAAGGTCTGGTAATCCCCAGCAACGGGCGAACTGGGAAACACTTCCGCATCCGGTGGCGTCGAGGTAGGCGTGAACTCTACAGCCCCGATATCTGGAACTCCATCGGCTCTTTGAGTTACCCTTGGATTTCCAAAAATATCCTCCGAATTACCGGCGATATGCACTCCCCGACCGTTTAAGGACCAGGAAGCGGGGTTCGCCGGATCAGGAATGGGAACCTGCAGCGACTGAAAACCTGGCTCATAGGAGATGGAATTCATATCCTGGCCTACCTGGGCTCTCCATTCCGTGAGGTTCGAAGACACCGGATTCGAGGATTGACTTACCAGAGTAGCCCCACTTGTGTACAGGTTATTATAATCGAAATAACTGTTTATGGACGATAGGAGCGTTCCGTCGTAAACATAAAGCGCCGGACCTCCACCAGGGTTGGAAAATACATTATTAACCATGGTTACGTCGCCATAAGCGGAAGTCAGATATATATAGGCGGCATAAGAACCCGTCGCGGTGCTAAGGCACTGGAAGGTGTTATTATAAACATTCTGATGATTGCTGTAATACAGACGGAAAGGCATCCCGGTCGAGGTCCCATTATCCACGACAACGATATTGTTGGCTGTAATCACCGGATCTCCAGCTGTTCCGTCGGAGTAGTAGTTATAGATTCCGTACTTCGTACCGGTTCCGCCCAAATAGATTTCATTACCCACGATCTCCATGCCATTATCATTATAGTAGGCATAGATTCCGTACTGCGTGGAGGCGCTGGACGACTGGATCAGGTTATGGCGAAATTTTAGGTTCCCGGTATAACGCAGGTAAGTGGGATAGTAATACTGGTCTATGAACTGGTTACGCTCGACCACCCAATCTTCTGCAAGGCTCGTAACGCCGTACAGGTAAAGTCCCGCCGCGCCGCGCTCCACGAGATTATCCTGAAAAACATTCGCTTTACCACTCACGCTGTTTGCAAAGATGCGAGCGGCATTCGTGGAGCTGGAGTTGAGGGTCTGTCCGGTAATGACGCAACCCAGCACGCTATCATAGGACGCGCCTCCTATAATCTCAAAAACCCGACCATAACTCGCATTTAAAGCGTCGAGGGTTAAATTACGGAAGGTCAGATAGGATGCATCTTCCAGTTTTATGATATAATTATCGCCCGTTCCGGTCGCGGAATATTCGATGGTGACATCTGCGGGATTCCCCGTGGCCGACTGAAAAGTAACCCGATTCGTTGCCGAAGCCCCAATGATGGTCGGAATTGAGATTTGCTCGGTATATGTTCCCGGAGCTATATCAAAGACCACCGGACCTGAAATGCCACAGGCGATGGCTTGCACGGCGGAAGAAAGGGTCGTAAAATTCGTGGCCGATGGTGGCTGGCCTCCGTCAATCGTATAGGTTCCTCCGGCCATGTTCGGGTTCACGGTAACCAGGACGGGGGTGGAAGTCGCCGAGGAACTACCGCAAGTTACCAGCGCCCTAAAATAACCCGAAGTCGTCATGGTATGCGTATACGAAGGCGTGTTCGATGCCGTGCCTACGTTCGAGAAGGGGCCCGTTGCGGAATTCGAAAACTGCCACTGATAAGTCTGACCTTGGCCGAAAGAGTTGCCGGTTAATCCAAAATCGACGTTTTCCGAAGCGCAGACCACCGATCTGCTCGCCATAGCAGTTCCTGCTGTAGGAGGGCTGGTACAGGGGCCTCCCGGTACGTAGGTGATCCGAATCTGCGGACGAACC
>CAZYEZ010000027.1:0-18009 GCA_964646775.1 uncultured Chitinophagaceae bacterium
TCTTTGATACACTGACCGAAACCTTCGAAAGGGACCCCTCGCTGCCCGACCAGGATCTATACAGCCCCGACCCATCTTCCATACCCCTGTTCGCAACTCGCGCGGATTCCAGCATCTGGGCAACAGGAGCCGGGGACCGGCTTCGGAAAGTGGTCGATGTAGAGATCTACGGAAAATCGCTTTCCCCAAAAACTTTCCTTGCTCCCAATATTGGCTACTGGGTCCAGCCGATCACCATTGAAGAAGATTTTCGCTCCGAATTTAAATGGGCTTACCGGGCCAAAGGCTATGCCTCAGAACTAAACAGCGCCTACTTTGTATATAATTCGACCGACCCGATCATTCAAGCCTTCCAGGAGCATCGATTCGAGCTGCTCCGAGATGAAACCCAACGCCCGTCCATGGACAGCGCCTTCCTGGCTTATTATACCGACATGCCCCAGGGGCAGGCTTATGTTCGGATCGGCGAACTAGCCAGAGAGGTGACCTCCGGGGCCAAAACTCAGGTCGACAAAGTGCTCGCCATTCGAGATTATTTTCTCTCCGAAGATGAAATGGGGCAGCCCCTGTTTCAGTATACCGACAATCCCGGCGTCCCCGATATTCCGAGCGCCTCCAAACTGCAGTATTTTCTGTTTGAGAATCGAAAGGGATACTGCGCCTATTACGCTGGGGCGACCTTGTTCCTGCTCCGCGCCTTAGGCATTCCTTCCCGGATAGCCGTCGGCTTCCTAACCGTGGATCGCAGCGATAAAAACAAAGGGTGGTACTGGTATTATGCCGACCAGGCCCATGCATGGGTTCAGGTCTACTTTCCGGGATATGGCTGGCTGGACTTCGATACGACTGTAGGCAATGACGAAGCCCAGGAAAGTCCCCAGCCGGATGGCACGCCTCCGCTTCAGCCCCCCAAAGCATGGTTCGTCGCCCATGGGCGCCTGGACTCCCTGGACACCGCGCGCGGCCATGTTTATATGCATCCCCAATCCGTGATTCACCATGATCGCGAATTCCAGCTCTCTGTTACCCATCCCATTGTTTTAGATATCTCGGAGGCGCAGATCAAACTGGACAGCATCGATATCCCACGGGATTCCCTGGCAGCCTGGATTTCATCTCCGGCCATTGGGGTCAGCTATCGAGAAGCGCTCAAAAAGGTCCGGCCTCTTCCCCATGAAACGGGATCTGCCTTGATTCGACGCCTACCCCGGCCCATTCCCATGGACGAGCTCTACATTCAGTCTCAAGACACGGTGGCCACGCCAAAAGAAGCCGAGTCCACGCCCCCGCCAACGGAGACTTCCGCGCCCCTTTGGCCCAAGCTCCTTGGGATTCTCGGCCTGATTCTATTGTTATTCTTCTCCCTTCCCAGCCTCATTACGATCTATTTAAAATCGCGCCGGGCTTTTTCGCGGAACCCAGCTGCCCAAGCCTTCTGGACCCATCGATATCTGATGCATCGCCTGCGGATTCAAGGGATAGATCGGGAGGAAGAAACCCCATTGGCCTTTGCCCAGCGCCTCGACCAGACCTATGCTTGGCAGCTCACCCGGTTTATGAACCTCTATCTGAAAACCAAATATTCACCCCATGCTCCGGAAGGGGCAGACCAAGCCTTCCTCGAGCAATACATTCAGCAATTCGACCAAAACCTGTCTCGCCATTTCCCCTGGGGATCAAGATGGCGGGCCTATTTATCTCCCTGGAGACTTTGGGCAAGGTCATCGGGGCCTTCCCCCAGCCCTTCCTCCACCAATCCGGAACACCCATGATAACCACCCATCCTTGCCTGGCTGATTATAGCGGCAGATCCCAACCCCCAGACTTTCCACCCCTTTTCTGCCCTAATTTTAGCCGAGGGCTCATCCATCCAGGGACAAAGGGATTTTCTTTAGTTTTGCTTGTCCAAACCCCTCGATCTTGAAGAAGAGAAAAACCTCGTCCTCCGCAAAAACCCCAGCTCGAAGCCGGCGACCCATCCGGATTCTTTGGGGACTGTTCTTCCTGGGCGTGCTGGGAATCAGCTTCCTGATTGTCTCGGCCAATTTTGGACTGCTGGGGTATATGCCCTCTATGAAGGAGTTGGAGAACCCCAGCTCCTCCCTGTCCTCGGAAGTCTATGGCTCGGATGGCACCCTGATCACCCGATACTATGTGCAGGACCGATCCAACAGCCGCTACGAGGAGATCTCTCCCAATATTATCCAGGCATTATTAGCCACCGAAGACATCCGGTTTTTCGAACATTCGGGCATCGATCCCATTGCAACAATTGCCATTCCAGCCTATATTCTAACCGGTAAACGCCGAGGCTCCTCGACCATTACCCAGCAGCTGGCAAAGAACCTTTTCCCCCGGGAGAACACCTCTACCCTAGCGCTGCCCTTCATCAAGCTCAAGGAATGGGTGATGGCCGTAAAACTCGAAAGAAACCTGACCAAAAACGAGATCATTACCCTTTACCTCAATACGGTTCCCTTTTCAGACAACGTATTTGGCATCAAGAACGCCTCTTTGACCTTCTACCAAAAGCTTCCCTCGGAGGTCAGCGTCGACGAGGCAGCCATTCTGGTGGGCATGCTGAAAGGCAATACTTTATATAATCCCAGACGGAACCCTCAGCGTGCGATGGAGCGCCGAAATCTCATTCTAACCCAGATGGCCGACCATGGATTTATCAAGGCGGAGGAATCCGAAGCCTATAAGGCCCTACCGATCGCCCTTCATTACAAAAAGATCGATCACCACGACGGGCTGGCCCCTTATTTCCGTCAAGTTCTGGAATCCGAGGTCAAAACCCTGCTCGAAGACCTGCGTAAAGAAGACGGAAGCAAATACAACCTATATAAGGACGGCCTGAAAATTTATACGACCATTGATGTGAAAATGCAGGCCTATGCCGAGCAGGCGGTGGCAGAGCATATATCAGAGATGCAAAAGCTCTTTATCAGTCAAGCCGACTACCGGACTGGAAGAGTATGGAATACCCATAAAAAATATCTGGACGAAGCCATCCGGGATAACCGACGCTATCGCCAGCTAAAAAAGGAGGGTCTGGATCATAAAGAGATTATTGAAGCGATGAGCCAGCCCGTGGAAATGAAAGTATTTGCCTGGAACCCGGAACGCTCCCTGGATACGGTCATGAGCCCCATTGACTCCATCAAGTATATGAAAATGTTCCTCCAAGCTGGATTTATGGCCATGGACCCTTATACGGGCGAAGTCAAAGCCTGGGTCGGCGGCATCGAACACAGCTATTTTCAGTACGATCACGTCAATTTTGGAACCAAACGCCAGGTCGGATCTACCATCAAACCCCTGCTCTATTGCCTGGCCGTGGATAATGGATTTTCACCCTGTGGCTATGTATCGACCCTGCCGCAAAGCTTCCCGGAAAAAGCCCATTACGACGCCGGCGGCAGCAAATATGTAGAAATGCCCATGAACCTGGCCTTGGCTAAGTCCATCAACAACGCAGCCCTTTACATTATTAAGCAGGTGGGCGTCCATGCCTTTGTGGATTTCGCGCAGCGCTGTGGCATCAAAAGCAAGCTTGAAAAATTCCCCTCTATCGCCCTGGGCGCCTCGGACATCTCTCTCATCGAGATGGTCAGCTCCTATACCATGTTCCCTGCCCATGGCATGCATGTATCCCCCTTGTATTTACTCAAGATCGAAGACAAGGAAGGCAATATACTCCTCTCTTTCTCCACCAAACAGAAAGAAATCATCAACGAAAACACCGCCTATAAAATGGTGCGCATGATGCAAGGGGTCGTAGATCAGGGAACGGGGCGCCGCCTCCGGTATCAATTTGGCCTCCAGGGCGAAATGGCCGGAAAAACCGGGACCACCAACAGCCAGGCCGATGCCTGGTTCATTGGCTATACCCCCCAGATTCTGGCCGGCGTATGGGTGGGCTGCGACGATCGATACTTACGGTTTTCCAGCGAGCGGCTGGGGCAGGGGGCCGCCGCCGCACTGCCGATCTGGGCCTTGTTCATGAAAAAGCTCTATGCCGACAAGGACATCGATATATCCGCGGATGCCAAGTTCGAAAGACCGGAGGGCTTTGACGACTGCCAGGTCATTGACCCGACCAGTCTGCAGAGATCTGGATACCCCGGCTCCTATTCCCCTTATCAAGACGCCACCGATCCCGTTGAAGAAATACCCATTTCTGAATGGGGACGATAAAATGCGCTGGTCCAAATCATGAAAGGCAAAATCATAAACGACCCGGTTTATGGGTTCATTCGGTTTCCAGAAAAGGAGCTGCTCGCCCTTATTGACCATCCCTGGTTTCAAAGGTTAAGGCAGATCAAACAAATGGGACTTGCCCATCTGGTCTATCCGGGCGCCACCCATACCCGTTTCCATCATTCGCTGGGAGCCTGCCATCTCATGGGTAAAGCCCTGCAGGAACTCCAGGCCAAAGGCGTTAAAATTGATCCCGAAGAGCAGCTTGCCGCCCGCATTGCCATTCTCTTGCATGACATCGGGCATGGCCCGTTCTCCCATGCCCTAGAGAATAGCCTGGTCCCAAACCTGGGTCATGAGGAGCTTTCGATTTGGATTATGGTTGATCTTTTGCGCGCTTATGGATCCATTGGACAGCTGGCCTTGGATATCTTCGAAAACAAGCACCCCAAACCCTTTCTCCATCAGCTGGTCTCTTCCCAACTGGACGTAGACCGAATGGATTACCTAAATCGCGATAGCTTTTACACCGGCGTATCGGAAGGCGTGATTGGATATGACCGGATCCTCCAGATGCTGACCGTCGAAAACGGGAACCTGCTGGTCGAAGAGAAAGGCGTCCATTCGGTCGAAAAGTTTATCATTGCCCGACGTCTGATGTACTGGCAGGTTTATTTGCATAAAACCGTTCTTAGCGCCGAGCTGATGATCATCAAAATTCTGCAGCGAGCCCGGTACTTGGCGCAGCAGCAGCACAAACTTTTTGCCCCACCAGCCCTTGCCTATTTTCTATACCAAGACCCGAATACCAATCCCGTTCTCGAAGATCCGCATTTCCGGGATCGATTCTGCCAGCTTGATGACGCCGACCTTCTCTGCGCCATGAAAGTGTGGCAAGAGGACAAAGATCTGGTTCTATCGACCCTTTGTCGCATGCTTAGGGAGCGAAAGCTGTTTAAGCTCCGGTTAAGTACGGAGCCCCAGGAGGAACTCCGCCAGGCTTTGCATGATGAATGGAAGCAGTCCACTCGCTTGTCAGACGAAGAAATCGAATATTTTATCTTTACCGGAACCGCATCCAATGCGACCTACAATCTTCATGACGAGCGGATACAAATTGCGATGAAGTCCGGAGAGGTCTTAGATATCTCGGCCATCGATAATCCGATTATTAATCAGACACTTGCCGGCCCCGTACAGAAAAATTACATTTGTTTTACCCAAAAGGAATATTTGTCCAGGCATTGACCGCCCCTGTCAACCCAAAAAACTAATTTTGTCAGTCCATGCATTTTACCGCGCTACAAATAGCCACCCTCATCAAGGGCAAACTCGAAGGAGACCCGGAGACAAAAGTGAATCAGGTCGCCAAAATTGAGGATGCGCCTGCGGGGTCCTTGAGCTTCATCGCCAACCCTAAATATAAAGACTATCTCTATACCTCTCAGGCCAGCGTCATCATTATTGATGAAAACCTGGTGCTAAGCCAGCCGGTATCCCCTACGCTGATTCGGGTCAAGGACGCCTACGGTGCCTTCGCTTTTCTATTGGAAAAGTTTAATGAACTGATCTCGCGTAAGGGAAAGGTCGGCATTGAGCAGCCTTCTTATGTTTCCCCATCGGCATCCCTGGGTAAAGACATATACATCGGGGCCTTCTCCTACATCGGAGAAAACGCCCTGATTGGAGATGGGGTCCGTATATATCCCGGTTCCTATATTGGATCCAATGTGGTCATCAATGAATCTTCGCTGCTCTTTGCCGGCGTTAAAGTCTATGATGGCTGTTCCATCGGCAGCCGGGTAGTGATTCACTCCGGGGCCGTCATCGGCGGCGACGGGTTTGGATTCGCGCCCCAAAACGATGGCATTTATCGCAAAGTACCCCAGATTGGAAATGTCATCATCGAAGACGATGTCGAGATCGGTGCCAATACAACCATCGATCGGGCCACCATGGGATCCACTTTAATCCACAAAGGGGTAAAACTGGACAACCTGATTCAGATTGCTCATAACGCAGAAATTGGGGAAAACACGGTGATTGCAGCCCAAACCGGGGTCTCGGGAAGCACAAAGCTGGGAAAAAATTGTATTATTGGAGGTCAGGTCGGTATGGTGGGTCATATTCAGATCGCTGACGGCACCCGCATCAATGCGCAAAGCGGCATCTCGAAATCCGTGACCCATCCGCAGGCCCTGAACGGCACCCCTGCCTTCGATTACAAAAGGTCCCTTAAAAGTCAGGCAATTTATAGAAATTTGCCTGAGTTGCAGCAGCAGTTGAACCTGCTTTCGGAGGAGGTGGAAAGGATTAAAAAAGCCTTAACCGACAAAGAATCAGGTCATTAAATGAAGAAATGGATAATCAAATCATTAAATTAGAGAACAAGAAGAAAAGGACGATGGCCAAGCCCCAGCCTGTAGAGAAACAGCAAACGTTGAAAGGCGAAGTGGAACTTCAAGGCGTGGGTTTACACACAGGCAAGGAAGTGACCATGAAACTAGCGCCGGCGAATCCAGGATTTGGGATTCGGTTTCAGAGGACGGACTTGCCCGGAGAGCCCATCATTCGAGCCGATGTAGATTACGTGGTCGACACTTCCAGAGGCACGACACTTGAATATCAGAATGCCCGGATTTCTACGGTTGAGCACGTCCTGGCAGCCTTGGTCGGCATGGGCATTGATAATGTCCTGATCCAGTTAAATGGCCCGGAAGTTCCGATTCTCGATGGAAGTGCCTGGCCGTTTATCGAAGCCATTGAGCAAGTAGGCATCCAGGAGCAGGAAGCCCGCCGGATCATCTATTCCATCGATGCCAATATACATTACTACGACCCCGAGAAAAAAGTAGACATGCTTGCCGTCCCCTCTCGGGACTATCAGGTAACGACGCTCATCGATTTTAATTCGCCGGTTCTCGGCACCCAACATGCGAGCTTAAAGCATTTAAGTGATTTCAGGGATGAGATCGCCCCCTGCCGAACCTTTTGCTTTCTCCACGAGCTTGAATACCTGCTGGAGCACAACCTGATTAAAGGCGGCGACCTGTCGAATGCCATCGTGGTCGTAGACCGGGCGGTCTCCGAAGAGGAGCTCAAGCGACTGGAAAACGTATTTAAAAAGAAAAACATAGAGGTTAAGCAGGAAGGGATTCTGAACAACATTCAGATGCATTTTCCCAATGAACCGGCCCGGCACAAGCTCCTGGACGTCGTCGGGGACCTGGCTTTGGTCGGCCATCGGATCAACGCCCATATCATTGCCAGCCGGCCCGGTCATGCCAGCAATGTGGAATTTGCCCGAAAGATCAAACAGTTTATCAAGAAGAACCGGCACCTGTCGGATATCCCCCAGTACGATCCCAACCAAGATGCGATCTACGACATCACCCATATAGAAAAATCGCTGCCCCATAAGTATCCTTTTCTTCTCGTCGACAAGATCATTGAACTGAGCGATGACCATGTGGTAGGCGTCAAAAATGTGACTTTTAACGAGCATTTCTTTCAGGGACATTTTCCCGGCAATCCAATCATGCCCGGCGTGCTGCAGATCGAAGCCTTGGCGCAAACCGGGGGTATACTTGCCTTGAACAACTATAGCGATCCCCAGAATTACGACACCTATTTTATTAAAATCAACAATGTCCGTTTTAAACAGAAAGTGGTTCCGGGCGACACGCTGATCCTCAAACTCAAACTGCAGAACGCCATCCGCCGGGGAATCTGTGAAATGAAAGGAACGATCTACGTGGGCAATAAACTCGTTACCGAAGCGGAGCTGGTTGCGCAAATTATTCGAAAATCGAAATGATCCACCCCCTTACCTATATCCATCCCGAAGCGAAGATCGGCGCCCGGGTCACCATCGATCCGTTCACGACGATTCACAAGAATACAGAAATCGGGGAAGGCACCTGGATTGGCTCGAACGTCACCATTATGGAAGGTGCACGGATCGGGAAGAATTGTAAGATCTTCCCGAGTTCCGTGATATCAGCCATTCCCCAGGAAATTAAATACAAAGGAGAAGACACCCAGACAATTATTGGGGATGGCAGCACCATCAGAGAATGCGTGACCATAAACCGAGGCACTTCGGACCGGGACAAAACCAAGATTGGAAAGGGCTGCCTGATCATGGCCTATTCTCATATCGCCCACGATTGCGAAATCGGGGATTACTGCATCTTCTCTAACAACACCACCTTGGCGGGTCATATCACCGTGGGCGACTATGTGGTGCTGGCTGGACTCACCGCCGTACAGCAGTTTGTACGCATTGGCTCCCATGCTTTTGTAACCGGAGGCTCCTTGGTACGCAAAGATGTTCCGCCCTATGTGAAAGCCGCCCGGGAGCCCCTATCCTATGTAGGGGTCAACTCGGTGGGATTGAAACGGCGGGGATACTCGATTGAGAAGATCAACCATATCCTAGATGTCTACCGCATACTTTTTGTACGGGGATATAATATATCCAAGGCATTGAGCATTATTGAGACGGACATCCCCGTCTCCGATGAAAGAGACGAAATCGTCACTTTTATTCGCGAAACAGGACGGGGGATTATGAGAGGCTATACGCGCCGTCATAATGAAGATATCAGCTAAAAATATAGGGAAACGGTTTTCCCGGTTTTGGGTGATTCGGCATGTCCATACCACCCTGGAAGGTCCCGGGCATTACGCCCTCTTGGGAAAAAACGGCTCTGGCAAATCCACGCTTCTTCGTATCCTGGCCGGGATGCAGGTCCCCAGTGCGGGCCAATGCGAATGGGAATTGAACGGCCAGGTTCTAAGCCCAGATAAACGGTATGCCTATACCAGCTTTTCAGCGCCAGGCATGAGCCTCCCCGACGAACTCAGTCTTAAAGAATTTCTGGATTTTCACTTTCAGTTCAAAGACCCGGCTCCCGGACTTCGCCGAGATGATATCCTTGATATGATGGGACTGACCTCTTTTGCGCATCGAAGTTTGGATGCTTTTTCTTCAGGGATGCTCCAACGGGTCAAACTTGCCCAGGCCTTATTCAGCGACACCCCTTTTGTTTTTCTAGACGAGCCCTGCACCAACCTGGATGACCAAGGCGTAAAACAGTATCGGGAATGGGTCGAGACCTGGACAAAGAACCGGTTGGTGCTGATAGCCTCCAATGACCCAAGAGAATACGATTTCTGCCCCCATCAGCTGCAAGTCCGTGACCTGGAATCCCGCCCCTGATGGTCCTTTTGGGCTTGGTGCTGCTTCCCGCCCTATATTTATGTTATGGCTGCTCCTTCCAGTAGCCTCTTGCCCCAAAAAGTAAACTCCCCATGCGAACCATATTTGATCCACATTCGATGGCTAAAGGATAGTCCGAACTCATCCCCATCGAGCAGATGGAAAAATCCGACTGGAAAAGAAAATGAGATTCCTGAATCAGGGTCATGAGGTTTTTGATTTCCATGAACTCCTTGCGAATCTGCTCCTGGTCTTCGGTAAAAGTTGCCATGCCCATCAACCCCCGAATCCGAACCGATGACCATTGCTCTTTGGAGGCTTCATAGGTCTCCAGCAGGGCCATCAGATCCTTGGTGCTCATTCCATACTTGGTTTCCTCCTGGGCAATGCGAACCTGCAGGAGTACGTCCACGACCCTTCCCGCCGAGGCCGCCTGCTTCTGAATCTCCTGAAGTAAGGAAAGGCGATCGACGGAGTGAATCAGCGAAATAAAGGGAATGATTTGCTTGACTTTATTTCGCTGAAGGTGGCCAATAAAATGCCAGCGAATATCTTCGGGCAGTTCGGATTGTTTGCTAAGTAACTCCTGGACATAATTCTCTCCAAAATCCCGTTGGCCGAGATCATACATCTGGCGAATGGCTGCCAAGGATTGCTGCTTGGACACGGCCACCAGTCTCACCTGCTTTGCCTTCAGCTCGGCAGAAATCTCCTTCCAAACCTCCACCTTAATCATGATCTAATACTGTTCGTTTTCGTTGGGAAAATCCAAATCCTTAATATTTGATATGTACGTCTGGGTCGCCGCTTTGATCTGGTCATAAAGTTCCAGGTAACGACGAAGGAAACGCGGCGAAAAATCGCGGTTTATCCCCAGCATATCATGCATGACCAGAACCTGCCCGTCTACGTGGGGACCGGCTCCTATGCCAATCACGGGAATCTTCAGCGCCTGGGATACTTTCTGAGCCAGGCGCGCCGGTATCTTTTCCAGCACCAGCGCAAAACAGCCCGCCGCTTCCAGGGCTAGGGCATCCATGACGAGGCGTTCCGCCTCTTCTTCTTCCTTGGCGCGTACCGCATAGGTACCGAACTTGTAAATCGATTGGGGCGTCAATCCCAAATGCCCCATTACGGGTACGCCTGCGCTGATAATTCGCTTGATGGATTCGATCACCTCTTCCCCACCTTCGAGTTTAATGGCATGAGCCCCGGCCTCTTTCATAATCCGAATCGAAGAGTTCAAGGCCTCTTTGCTGTTCCCCTGATAGCTTCCAAATGGAAGGTCCACGGTTATTAGACATCGCGGCGCTCCCCTTACCACGCTTTGGGCGTGATAGATCATCTGGTCCAGGGTAATGGGCAAGGTCGTCTCATGGCCTGCCATCACATTCGAGGCCGAATCGCCGACCAGGAGTACATCGATGCCCGCATCATCGAAGATTCGGGCGAAGGAATAATCATAAGCGGTCAACATGGAGATTTTCTCCCCTTTCTCCTTCATTCGCCGCAAAGTATGGGTGGTTACCCTTTTTATTTCGCCAGCACTTGAACTTGACATAATTCGTAAAATATGTATGAGGGCGACTGCCCTTAAAAATTAAACCTTTGATGCTTGATCACAAAAACACAAAGGTCTGTAAAAATTAATCTCCCAAAACTACGAATAACCAAACGATTCCCTGGCTTTAGGTGGATGGGGAAGTTTAGGCCGAACCAAATCCAGGTTCTGAGTTTAAATAAAAATTTCTGCGGCCCATCCCTTGGCCTCCTCCAAGGCCTTCCGATCCAGGTCCAGGGGGATACCTTTTCGATCCGCCCAGTGAACCAGGGTTTCAGTGTCCATATTACCCACCAGATCATTATCGGCCATCGGACAGCCCCCGATACCCAATAGGGCGGTGTCAAAGCGTCGACACCCTGCCTCATAGGCAGCCTCCAGCTTTTCGATCCGTTGGTGGGGAAGCGAATGAAAATGGGCGCCCAGGCTTAACCCTGGGAACCGCATTTCGGCCGCCTCGAATAATTCACGAATCCCTTTAGGCTCCGCAACCCCTACCGTATCGGAGAGTTGAAAGCTTTCGATCCCGATCTCCTTTAATTTTTCCATCCAATCCAGTACCAGGTCTGGATGATATTCATCGCCGTAAGGGTTTCCGAAGCCCATGGACAAATAGATCACCAATGCCTTATTCGCAGACTTGCAGACTTCATAGATGGATTTTACTTCTTCCAGCGATTGTTCGATGGTCTTCCCCGTATTCTTCATTTGGAAGGTTTCGGAAACAGAAAATGGAAACCCAATATCATCGACCTCGGAAAAGGAGGCGGCATCGCTCGCACCGCGAAGATTGGCAACGATGGCCAACATGCGGCTATTCTTTTCCCGGAAGTCCAACCCTTCTAAAACCGCTGCCGTATCCGCCATTTGCGGAATATGGCGGGGGGAAACAAAAGATCCAAAATCAAGCACATCGAAGCCCACTTTCATTAAAGCCTGAATATAGGCTCGCTTTTTCTCCGAAGGAATGATACGCGGCCATCCTTGCATGGCGTCGCGGGGGCATTCCACAATGGTAATGGGGGATTTCATCCTACAAATATAAGGCAATTGATTCCCATGCCCCCTAAATAAGCCCCGATTAGGCATGAGAAAATGGAGGCTGAAAGTTTGGGGCTTGGCCCAAACCGCAACGTTTCCAGCAGCAACCCACCGAGGGTTTTTGGAGTTGGGAGGACCGTACTCTGCTGGATTGAGTGTGGGCGGAGCTCTGTTTTTCGATTCAGGTAGGCAAGGGGCTTCTTTAGCTGAACGCAAAATCCCTCAGCCATTCCAAGCCCATCGGATTAAATTCCCAGCGCCTTAATTTTTTCGGACAGAGCCCGAGAATACAGGATGGCGCCCTCTCCGTGCATATGGTGAGAATCATAGAAGAGGTCCTGTTGATGGTTAAACGCATCATTTAAGATGACGGGAAAAGGCAAGGGCGGGACAAGGGTCTGCTTTCCAAGTACGGGCGCAATATTCACCATAAGGACAAGGCCCTTTTCTTTACAAAATTCATGGATGGCTTCCAGGGAAGGGGAAAGATAAACCCGTTGAATCCCTCCTTCCATCCCCGAAAGATCGACAGGTTGAATCGGCTTCGGAGAATAGGTGGAACCCTTCCCCAAATATTCTCCGTTATCCAGGCATGCAATCACGATTTCTCGGGCGGGAACTTTTGCTTTGATGGTTCGGTACAGGAGTCGATCGAAGCTTTTGACCGTAGGGGCCAGGAGGAAGAGATCCCACTTATCCCGAAACGAAAGGGTCGAATTATAGAGGAGATCGGCGACGGATTCTTCGGCCTCGTAATCGAGGATTTCCACATAGACATCCAGGAGCACATAGTCTAAGCGAACCTTGTCGACGGCTTTTTTTAGAAGCGCCAGACTAACCTCGGGCGTCTGGCTGCTGCTACCCAAATTAAACCAGTTGATGTCGGTGCCTTGGCTTAGTACCTCCGCATTCATATTCCTATAGGCTGTAGAACTCCCCAATAAGACCCCTCGTCGCTGGTCTGAGGGGGAGGCTGCCCATCGCTCGAAATCCTCCATGCGCTGGTAGGAATTTCCGTACTCAGAAATGTTTCCAAACAGGTAGCGCTCCAGCTGGGGCGTAAATAAGGTGGAGATACCCACGGCTCCATAAATGAGAAAGCGGCAGATCCAGAACCCCAGAAAAAACCATCCAACGCGTTTGAGTAATTTTTTCATAATCAGAACTGGAAATAAATAAAATTCGTTTCCGTATGGAACCTCGTGAATATCAGCTGGGCAAGAATCATACACCACAGATAACGCAGCCATCTCGATTTGGGAAAGGCTAAGTCCCGTTCATCCTTTCTTAGATACCAATCCCCGATAAGCAAAGGGATGATAAAGAATAGGGCGACATTCCCATAGGGAATAGAAAGAAGCTCTCCGGGATGAGCAAACAGATCAGCAAAAAGATGAGCAATATAATCGATGGCCCCACCCATGGTCTCGGCGCGGAAAAATATCCAGGCAAAGCTGACAAAGCCAAAAGTCAGGATCATTTGCCTCAGTTCTTTGAATCGCGGAAGACTCCGATCGTAGGCGACGATCTCATCGACGTGTCTGCGATTTCTTTTTAAAAGGAGTAAGGGCAAAAATCCGCAGGCGTGGATCAATCCCCAAGAAATGAAATTCCAACTGGCTCCATGCCAGAACCCGCTTACAAGAAAGATGATAAAGGTATTGCGGACGGCCTTCGCCTTTCCTTCTTTGGATCCCCCTAAGGGAATATACAGGTAATCCCGAAACCAGGTAGATAAGGAAATATGCCATCGCCGCCAGAATTCCGCCAGATCTCTGGAGAAATAGGGGAACTTAAAATTGCTAAGCAGCTCAAATCCGAAAAGCTTCGCCGTTCCCAAAGCAATGTCGGAATACCCGGAAAAGTCCCCATAGATTTGAAAGCTGAACGCGATGGCACCCAGAATCAGGGTGGAGGCGTGATGGTCCTGGTAATTGCCGAATATATCGTCTACCACGACCGCCAGCGAATCGGCAATCACCACTTTCTTAAACATGCCCCAAAGGATGAGCTTCAAGCCTTCCATGGCTTGCGTATAGCGGAAGGAGCGGGGATTTTGGACCTGAGGGAGAAGATGATGGGCCCTTTCAATCGGGCCCGCTACAAGCAGGGGGAAAAAACTTACGAAAACCGCATAGTCCACGAGGCTTTTTACGGGCTTTTGCTTTCCACGGTAAATGTCAAAAACATAGGACATACCATGGAATGTGTAAAAGGATATCCCGATCGGCAAGGCAACTTCCAACAATAGGGGACTGGCATGCAGGCCGATCAGCTCAAACCCCTGCTTAAATTGAAGCGCAAAAAAATTGTAGTATTTAAACAGCCCTAGTATACCCAGGTTATTGATTACGCTCAGCCAAAGAAACCATTTGGCCCGCCTTCGGTTGTCACTATGGACGCCAAAGCCATAGGCATAATCCAGCAGGGTGCTAAGCATAAGGAGCCCCATGAACTTCCAGCTCCACCAGCCATAAAAAAAATAGCTCGCAACCAGTAAAAGTACATTCTGCCCCCTCAGGTTTTTTTGAAATACAAACCAGTAGAGGAGAAAGACAATCGGTAGAAACAATAAAAATGCTGGACTGTTAAAAAGCATGCAAACAGACGATTGACTTTCGCGAGATACGAAATCGGACCCACGAAAATATTCATTTCAGCAGAAACGGCTTGTCCCCAGCTCCGCTATATAGATCTCCAGGACGATGGGACCTCACTTATATTAGATATGCAAAACCTGGTCGTGCTGTAGGCCCTGGAAGCGGATGAAACCCAGCGAACGCTCCTCCCTGCCCAGCCAATTCTGAAATATTAGATCCGTCGAGATGATTCGAGACGGTTCGAGTTGAGATTCTTCGAGTTGAGATTCTTCGATTTATTCTAGCCAAACGTATATTTGAAGAACGAAAAAAACATCCATGCTATTATCTACCACCCCTCAGATCGAAGGAAAAACCATTCGCGAATACAAAGGCGTTGTATTCGGAGAAGCCATCATCGGTGCCAATCTATTCAAAGATATTTTCGCTTCCGTGCGAGACCTGGTCGGCGGGCGGACTGCCTCCTATGAGAAGGTCATCCAAGAAGCCCGCGAGATTGCCATCCAAGAAATGTCCCAACGCGCCGCGCAGCTGGGTGCCAACGGCATCCTTGGCATTGATGTGGACTATGAAGTGGTCGGCCAGGGGGGAAGCATGATGATGGTTAGCGTAAGCGGCACCGCCGTCTATCTTAATTCCTAGTTGCCCGGCAGAGAAGGGTTTGCTCCAAGCATCTCGTGAAAAAGGGCAAGCCCTTCTTTTTCCTTATCGTCCAGGCGATAGCGGATATCTTGGGTAAAATACCGGACCAGATCATAAGCAGGAAAATCCAGGGAGCGCGCAATCGATTCCAAATGCGCCAGTCCCATCGCGCAGGCCTGGTTGAACTGTTCCTCAAATTCTTGCAAAAGCGGTCTGCGGCTTACCCATGCCGCAAAAACAAAGGGCAATCCGGTGTGTTCCGTCCAAGCCTCGCCCAGGTCATAATGAAAGGGGAACCGGGAAAGGGCATGGAGAGCTCGATCCCCGATAATCACCCCCGCCCGCGGACCTTGAATGCGGGAAATAAAATCCCTGGGGGCATCCAGGGTCTTCCAGGACCTATTCCAGTGTCGCTTCATAAGCAGGGTCGCCAGCGCCACCGAAGTCCGGGATTGGTAATCCAAATAAACCTCTTCAATCTCCGCTAAAGGAACTTGACTAAACAAGGCGACGGAAGCGACGCGCCCAAAAGCAGCAATCCCATAATCCCCGACCAAGCGAGCATCGGCGATCTCAGGGATTACGGCGGCCGGAACAAGGCCTATGTCCGCCTTCCCCGAGATTAAATCCTGAGCAACCTTGGCTGGATAGTCTAAACCAAGGTCGATCAAAGAGGCTACGGGTTCCCGCTTTAACCCGTAAATCAGCGGCAGGGTATTCAAGTAACTCACCCCTTTGACCCTTATTTTATTATCCGTCAAACCCTTAAATTTGCGGCCGAAGTTACAAATTCCCTACCAGCTATGCCTGCCCCCATCACCATATACACGGACGGCGCCTGCCGAGGTAACCCAGGCAAAGGAGGGCTGGGCATTATTCTCCAGTCGGGGAAACACTATAAGGAAGTCTCCCAGGGCTTTCTGAGAACCACCAACAACCGCATGGAACTCCTGGCCGTTATTATCGGCCTGGAGATGCTCCGTCAGCAACCCTCCAGGGTTGCTATTTATACCGACTCTTCTTACGTGGTCCATGCCGTAGAAAAGAACTGGGTGTTTCGATGGGAACGTGAGGGTTTTAAAAAGAAGAAAAACATGGATCTCTGGCAGCGGTTCCTGAAGATCTACCGCAAGCATGAAGTGAAACTTCATTGGGTGAAAGGGCATGCCGATAATGCCTATAATAATCGCTGCGACCAGATGGCAACCCTTGCCGCCGATCAGGGACCTTGGGAAATCGATGCCGGATTTATCGAAGAAGCCTAAACGGCTTGCAGCCCCGCCCCCCTCTTCTGTGTATGTTTTAGACGTCCCTTATTCTTATTCCTCAGAGAAACTGCTTAATTTTAACTAAAGGCCCAGGATCCTGAACTCGGCGGCAGAATTTTCTGCCCGACCCGGTTGGGGATGGTTGCTGCTTGTTGTGGATCAAAATTGCAGGATAATGAAAAGAATGGCATGGCTGGTTTCCGGATTTGTGATCGGATGTGTGTTCCTTGCCTTAGCATGGAAGCCCGCAAAAGAAGAAGAGTCCCGGGTAAAAGTGCAGGCAAATGGAGAGGTCCTTTACAAATGGTATATCCCGCCACGACCTGCCAAACTAAGTTTTGCCGGAGAACCCGTGCCGCTGCATCGCCCCGACATCCAAGAAATGCTGGATCGCGAGATCCTATACAATTACTATAATCAATACAGCACGCTCTATATACTTCGACTCTCCTCTCGATACTTTCCCCGCATAGAGGCCATTTTACGCGAGGAGGGCGTCCCTGAAGATTTTAAATATCTATGTGTGGCCGAAAGCGCTTTGAGGAATCAGATATCCTCCGCAGGGGCCGTCGGCTACTGGCAATTTCTGGAAGCGACGGGAAAGGAACGCGGGCTGGTAATCAACAACTATGTGGATGAGAGGTATCATATCGAAAAATCCACCCGCGCCGCCTGCGCCTATCTCAAAGATGCGTACGCAAGGTTTGGATCCTGGACCGCCGCGGCGGCCTCCTACAATTGCGGAATGGGCGGATATCGTCGATTTTCTGAATTTCAGGGAACCAATCACTATTATGACCTCCTCCTTCCTCAAGAAACCATGCGCTATATTTTTCGCATCCTTACTTTTAAGTATCTCATGGAAGGAGCCCGGTCTCTGGGCTTCCAAATTGGCGATGAAGATGCCTTGGAGCTTCGCCCTCACCGGGAAGTCGTCGTCACCGAGTCCATCGATAATCTGGCCGCATTTGCCCGGTCCGAGGGGACCAATTATCGCATGCTCAAGATTCAAAACCCCTGGCTTCGCGCGCAATCCCTGAAAGTGTCGCCGGGCCAACGATTTGTGATTCAAATTCCCCTTGCAAATTCTCAGAGGTAATCACCTAATCACCATGAAGCAGTGGAAGGCCGTTTTTTTCTCCTTTTTGATCCTCGTTTTTATCTGGGCCATGGGAAAGCCCTGGGGTCCCTTGCCGGCCCTGGGTCCTTTTCTGCATCCCAGTATCGGGTTCTGGGCTCAGGCCGTTCCCGCGGATGCGGATCTGTCGTTTCAGGGCCGGGTCGCTGGAATCAAAAGAAATGTTTTCATTGAATTTGACGAAAGAAAAATCCCGCATGTTCGCGCCCAGACTTTAGAAGATGCCTACTTCTGTCAAGGTTACCTGCATGCCTGCTTTCGTCTCTGGCAGATGGACATGCAAACCCGAGCTGCGGCCGGAAGGCTAAGTGAAATTCTTGGACCTCAAGCCT
>CAZYEZ010000028.1:0-4633 GCA_964646775.1 uncultured Chitinophagaceae bacterium
CAAGGGTTTCCCGATAACTTCTTCAACCTTCGGCAATCCCTGTGAATCTCCATAAGTGGAAGAGCTGGCCGCGTAGACGAAACGCTGAACGCCCGCATCGCGCGATGCCACAAGCATGTTAAGGAAGCCACTAATGTTCACTTCATTGGTCGTGACGGGGTCCTTTAAGGACCGAGGGACGGAGCCTAATGCAGCCTGATGGAGAACAAAATCCATCCCTTCAGCCGCCCTTTTACAATCTTCTGCTTTTCGTATATCGCCTTCTATAAGTTCGAATTGGGCAAGGGTAGAAAAAGCTTCCAGGTTCCGGCGATGGCCGGTTGAAAAATCGTCCAACACCCGTACCCTTGCACCCCTTGCCAGAAAATGTTCGACCAAATTTGAACCGATAAATCCAGCGCCGCCGGTGATCAATACGGAAAAATCATAACGAGACTGATTCAGGTAGGGGTTCTGATCTTTGTTCATATTCAGGTTGGTCGGAATGTATGAGTTCTTGCTGTGTAGGCCGGGCTACATGATGAAAGAAATCCGGATTTATGGTTTGCAAAAATAGATAAGATATTCCTTGCCTGCAAACTTTGTTAACAAGGTTCCAGCTCACACCAGCTCGCAAGGAGGGGAAGGGGCCGATCTTTGTTGTGTCTCTCCATCCTCCCCCTAAGAGGCAGGTTGGCGCAACTGTCAATAACCGTCAAAACTCCCTTGCCTATGTTCGGCGAAGCGATTATCTTGGAAAAAAATTACATCCAATGTTTAGAGTATTATTCCTGTTTCTTGCGATGGGCCTTCCCTTTTCCAGCGATGCCCAGTCTCAGGTTCGATTCCATACAAATATGGGCAATTTCGAAGTGGAACTTACCGACGTATTAACCCCCAGAACGGTGGATAGCTTTCTTGCGAGAGTAGAAGAGGGCTTCTATGATGGGCTTACCTTCCATCGGGTGATACATCAGTTCATGATCCAGGGAGGAGACCCGAAAGGGGATGGCACCGGGGGGCCCGGCTATACCCTACCCGATGAAATCGTTCCCAGCCTAAAAAATGTTCGCGGTGCGCTGGCTATGGCCCATGCCGGCCCCAATACGGCAGGATCTCAGTTCTATATTAATACCGTTGATAATCCTCATCTGGATGGATCATACACGGTTTTCGGAAAAGTCACCCAAGGCATGAGCGTTGTTGATCAAATATCCCAGGTTCCGGTCGTGGCAACCAAGCCGGTCACGCCCGTGGTCATGGATAGCTTACGCATCATCCATAAGCTGAAGGTGACCTCTCCCATGGCGTCCTCTCCCCTCGCCGTTTATCCCAACCCAGGGTCGGGACTTTTCCATATTTCCGGTTCTAAACCCGCATCATGGAGGCTATTCAACACCATGGGACAAGTTTTAGTCGAAGGCAGGACCCAGGGCCAAAACCTGGTAGAACTTGACTTCCGTTTTCTCCCATCTGGAATCTATATGCTAGAATGGAAAGAGAAGGAGGCGAGGCAGGTCCTTCGCTTGCAGATTCGCTAAGGCAGGAGATCTTATCTATCCGACCCATCCGATCCATCTAGAGACCTAGGTGGGCTCCCAATCGATAAACGCCTGGAACAGCGCCTTGCCGAATCGATGGCTTTTCTCAGGATGGAACTGGACGCCGATTAGGTTTTCATGGATAAACCCCGCATCAAAACCAGGTCCGTAGGAGCACGTCAGCCATCGGTCCTCGGCATGGCGGCAGGATAAAAAGTAGCTATGCACGAAATAAAACCGGGGTGGTGCATGCCAGGACGGCTGAAAGGAAGCTCCTTGTTTTGCCTCGACGGTATTCCAACCCATATGGGGAACCCGATAGTTGGGACTGGGCGGGAAACGTCGGGTTTGCGCATCGATCCATCCCAGGCCTTCGCATTGCCCCTCCTCGCTCGCCCTGCTCATCAGCTGCATACCTAAGCAAATGCCCAGAATCGGCACCTTCTCTTCCTTAACTTTTTTGTCAAGGAGGGGCTGAAGCCCTTTTGATTTTAGCGCCTCCATGGCCTGATCGAAAGCACCGACGCCGGGAAGGATAATTTTTTGGGCCGATTCCAAGGTTTCGGGGGTTGAAGCCATGATGGGGTTTGCACCCAGTTGCAAGAGCATGTTTTCCACGGAGCCGAGATTGCCCATCCCGTAATCTACGATATGTATCATCCTAGGCAGGGGTTTGGAGTGGAGAGGGGAAACAATACTTCTGATAAAAACTCCGAGGTACAAGCTGAGCTTCCATGAGCAGGTAAAAGAGAGGGCGCCATTGCTCAAATCGCTGCTTATAGGTCGGAAACTCCTGCCAGTATCGGGGAGGAGCCGCCATCCCCTGCTCAAATGCTTCGGGGCTCAGACTAAGGCGCTTGCAAAAATAATCCTGAATCTCCTGACTAAAGGGATCCTGCTGATAGATTTCAATGGCCTCCTGCCGGGAAAGCTTCCCATTTCTAACCTGGGCCGAAAGGCTGTTGTTGCGATAATCGATTTGAAACTTTCTTGGGCAGTAGACTTGGTGAAAGAAGGCCGTGGCCCGATTCTCCAAGTGATGGCCGCCATAATAAGTCCAACCATATCGCGCTTCCAAAAGCTTACGGGCCGCTTCTTTATTATAGCCGATATACCAGAGCGGCCGAATCTTACGAATCCTTTTCCAAAGGGTCCAGCGCATAAACTGCTTAAAATCCATCAGGGGATAGGTTTTCATGGGAACCCTTCCGTACTGCGCATGGATGGATTGAATGTACTTTCCATCGAAGTAATTCTTTCCCAACGGAGAAATTCCTTCGGTCATAAAACTATGCCCCTCTAGGATATACGAAACGCGATGCTTGGAAGCCGAGCGATACAATACCTCCGCCAGGGCTAAATCAGTGGGCGCCTCGATCTCCGGTACGGAGGCCCGAAAAAAAGCCATGATCAGATCATCGGCTTCCCGGTGATCGACGACATAGGTGTCCAGATCCAGATTCAGCGCATCGAGCATTTTACGGATGTTCTGATTGGCAATGGAGGTGTTCCAGGTATTATCATAATGGACGGCCAAGGGGCGAAGCCCCTGCTCTACGGCCCAATGAAGCAGATAGGATGAGTCCGTTCCGCCACTCACGCCGACCACGCAATCATAGCGCTTGCCTCGACCGGCTCGCCGAATGCGCTCAACCCACTGGTTGATTTCCTGGAGGCCCCGATCTGTACCCGTGCCATATTCCTGGGCGAGATGATCCATTTGATGGCAATAGGAGCAGACCCCCCGTTCATCAAACTGGATGCCCGGCACCGATTCATCATAAATGCAGCGGCTACATACCTGCCCGCGTATCTCCATCTTCCTGGTTTTTGGCAGCGAGGAGCCGCGCCGGATTTCCTGCAATTCGTGAACCCGCCGGAAAGCTCTGGTTCACAAAACTATGGGCGCCGACAACCACGCCATCTCCTAAGCGAACGCCTTTGGCGATTACGACCTGAGGTCCAATATAACAGCGATCCCCCAATACGACGGGGGCATAATCATAGGGTTGCTTTCCACCAGATAATGCCCATTCCACCGAATCATGCGTATAGATCTGCACTCCGGCGGATATGGAACAATAACTGCCGATCTTCAATCCCCCGCTTCCATCCAAAACGGTATAGGGACCCACCCAGGTCCCTTCCCCGACGGAGACTTCTCCGAAGACAAAAGCGGAATCATAGATGCTGGCTCCTTTCCCGAATCCTAAATATTTGGCTTTCTCCCAACGATCCGTGAACAGCTCCGGGGCGGGCAGCACCCGCCGGTACTGCTTTCGCATCTGGTCGCGGCGGGACCGCCACCACTTAAAAAATACCGTCTTCTGGAATCTGTTCATGACGAAGAAAAATGCGCAGCCACCACTCAAAGCTCAATAGAGACCAAATCAGCAAACGATGATTCTCCTTACTTTCGGTGTGCTCCTGAATGATGCGGGATAAATATCGTTTATTCAGGAATTCCAAACAAGCGGAATCAGAATCCAACAAAAGCTGCTGAACGTAGCCCGCATTGGCGCCGCGGTACCAGCTGGCATCCGGAGCGGAAAATCCCTGTTTTTGCCGTCGGGTTATCTGAATCGGCAAATAAGTGCTCATCGCTTTACGCAGCACATTCTTTCCTTTGCTGTTCGCCCGATACACGCGAAACTTGTTACCGGCCTCGTTCTCATCCAGCCGCTTCATCTCCTGCAGGTCTCCGAGCTTGTGTCGAACCGGTATTTTCATGGCTAGGTCTACGAGATCCTGATCTAGAAATGGAAATCGCTCTTCCAGTCCATGAGCCATGGAGAGCCGATCCCCCACCGAAAGCAATCCCGGCAGAAAAGTCTTCATCTCAAAATAAAGGCTATTGGCGATATGATCTTCCGGGGTCTCGTACTGCAGATGCGGGTTCCGTAAAAACACCCCTTCAAATACCGATCTAGTATACTGGGCGTCCAGCTGTCCCCATATCGAAGGCTGGAACAGTCGAGCCTTCTCATGGTCCGGCGTAAGGCGCTGCCAAAAATCATAGTACTGGTCAAAGAAGGCCTGCTGATCAAGAGAACGAAAAACCCGATAGTATCGCCAGGGATAGCCGCCGAATAATTCATCGCCTCCGGTGCCCT
>CAZYEZ010000028.1:4643-17972 GCA_964646775.1 uncultured Chitinophagaceae bacterium
CCGAACTCGCTGGGAAGCCAGCCGGCTTATATAGTACATGGGGTAACTCATGCCGACACGTAAATCTTCCATATGCCAGATTAGCCGGGGCATGGCCGTGGCAAGATCCCGGGCAAAAATCACCTGCTCATGATGCTCGGTGCCGAGCCATTCGGCCGTCTCCGCTGCCTCCTGTCTTTCATCATAGTGGGCCTCGATGCCCTCCACCGAAGAAAGGTCAAACCCGGCCGTAAAACTGGGAAGCCCCGGTTGCTGGCGAGCCGCCAGCGCGGTAATCGAACCGGAATCCATACCGCCCGAAAGATAGGTTCCCAGGGGAAGGTCCGAGACCATTTGTCTGGAAACGGCTTTCACCATAGCCTGGCGGGTCAGATCCACAGATGTCGCAAAGTCGAGGCTTTCATCGGGCGATGAGAAATCATAATCCCACCACGACTCGATGTCTACCTGGCCGCGGCGGACGGAGGCGACCAATCTATGTCCAGGCATCAAGGTTTTGATCCCATCAAAGAGGGTATGATCGGTAAAGACATTTTGAAACGTAAAGTATTGATTCAGAGCCTTTAGGTTGACCTGAGTCTGATAGGCCGGGTGACGCAGGATGGCTTTAATCTCCGAAGCGAAAACTAGGGTACTTCCTTGATGCCAATAATATAAAGGCTTGGTTCCATGGCGATCTCGGCCTAAATAAAGGCATTGCTCTTCACGGTCCCAGGCAGCAAAAGCAAACATACCGAGGGCCTGTTTTATAAAATCAGGACCGAAGGCTGCCAATCCTTCCGACCAAACTTCCGTATCTGTGGTCGTTCTCAAGACCTGCCCTTTTTCTTCGATGCGTTGACGCATCTGCGGAAAATTATAGGTAAATCCGTTATAAACCACCACCCAGCGACCCGATTGGCTGAACATAGGCTGAGCCCCCCTGGGACCCGGATCTAGGATGGCCAATCGCCGATGCGAAAGCCCCACTCCATCCTCCTGAAATACTCCCTGGTCGTCCGGCCCCCGATGTCGCTGCACCCAAGCCATCGACGCCAATAGGCTACGATCAACAGGACGACCGTCCAGATGCAGTATTCCGGCTATGGCGCACATGCCTTTTTCTTCAGCGTTTGGACAATATGGACAAAATCTTCTTCGGTCATCTCATTATGGAGAGGGATGGCCAGGGATTGCTCCTGACTCAACCAAGCCCCGGGAAAATCCGACGGCCGATGACCCAGATATGCATAGGCGTCCAAAAAAGGAACCGCATGGGTGCCCGGTCGGGTGCTTATGCCCTGGGTCAACAGGTAGTCCATGAGTTCGTTTCGGGAGAGCGGAGCATGATCTTCCTTGACGCGCAAAACGAAAGATTGCCAGCTATGATCGAATGCGGGCCCTGGGTCAGGGACAACCAGCCAGGGAATATCGCTCAGGGATTGGCGATAGAACTGAGCCCATTTTCGGCGCTCCGCAATCCATGTGTCCAGGCGGTCTAGCTGCACCGCACCGATTGCCCCCTGCAAATCCGTCATCCGGTAGTTATAGCCTAACTCAGGAAAGGCTGGAAGAATATAAGGTCGGGGACCTTCGTGGCGAATCCTTTCCGACTCGGCGGCGCCGTGATTTCGGAGCTGTTCAATCCGCTCGGCCCAATCTTTTCGCTGGGTGGTCACCATGCCTCCTTCTCCCGTGGTGATGACTTTTCGCGGATGAAAAGAAAAACACCCCAGCTCACCCAATCCACCCGCTGGGGTCCCTTTATATCCAGCCCCGGCTGCGCAAGCCGCATCTTCAATAATTGGTACGCCGGGAAGCATCTCTTTAATGCGATCCATATCCGCACAGAGCCCAAATAGATGGACGGCAATCAATGCCTTCGGGGGACGGTTTCGAAAAGGGGCCAGTGCGGCAGGATCCAAATTGAAATCATCGGGGTTCACATCCACGAACACTGGCCTGGCTCCCGTGTAGCGCACGGCATTGGCGGTGGCCACCCAGGTAAAAGCCGGAACCAGTACATCGTCCCCCGGTCCGACTCCCAGTGCCAGTAGGGCCAGATGCAAGGCGGTCGTACAGCTGGTGGTTGCCCATGCATAAGGAACTTGATGCCGCCGGGCAAAGGCTTTTTCAAAAGCAGCCACCCGTGGTCCCTGGGTAATCCATCCATCTTCCAAAGGCGCTTTCAGCGCCTGCCACTCCGCCTCTCCCAATACGGGACGGGCAATTTCAATTCGTTTGCGCATAGACATGAGTTCAATCCCGCAGTTCCGATCAATCAGAAGGAGGCCAAATTAAGAAATCCTTGGGGCAGATCCCTGATTTTGTATTTATCGGCATTTTTCTTCATTTTGAGCCCATGAGAATCGACTTGGTCGGTGGCGCACGGCCCAATTTTGTAAAACTGGCCCCTTTGGTACGTTCGATTCAAAAGGAGGCTCAGCACAGGCCCCGACTTTCCTTTCGCTTGATCCATACCCATCAGCACTGGGAGCCCAATATGAGCGGTCATTTCTTCGAGCAACTGCAGATCCCGCGCCCCGACCTGGTTCTAGAGCTGGAAAGCCGCCGCCCCGAAGATCTGGGTCCCTCCATCCGCCAAGCATATGCTCAGGTTCTGGGCAACGATCCTCCCGACTTGGTATTGGTGGTCGGCGATGTCACTTCCACCTTGGCCGCTGCCCAGGCGGCCAAAGATCATCATCTGCCCTTGGCTCATGTAGAGGCGGGACTCCGAACGACGGACCTTAGCATGCCGGAAGAGCGGAACCGACGCGAAACCGATGCTCTGGCCGACTGGTTCTTTACCACGCATCCTCTTGCATCCGAAAACCTGATCCAAGAAGGGAAAGATCCATCCAGGATATTCTTTGTCGGCAATGTCATGATAGACAGCCTTATCCAATTTAAAGATCGGGCCAAGCCGCCGGATCTCTGGACGGCCAAACAGCAACCCCCGTCCTATATCTTATTAACCATTCATCGGGCTGCCAATGTCGATCGCCGAGACGACCTCATGGCCTGCCTTCTTCCCATCATCGAGGCCGCCGGTGACACCCCGATTGTTTTTCCCATTCACCCGAGAACAAAAAAAATGCTCGGTGACTGGATGTCCCCTCCGTCGGTGATCTGCAGCGACCCCCTCCCTTACCTCGAATTCCTGTATTTGATGCAACATGCCCTCGGAGTGGTCACGGACTCTGGAGGCATTAGCGAGGAAACCACGGCCTTGGGAGTTCCCTGCATTACGCTGCGCGAGGAGACCGAACGTCCCGAGACGGTAAGTCTGGGAACCAATTTGCTGGTCGGCAATGAAGCATCCAAGATTCGGGATGCGATTTCCCAGCTAAAGCGGGGAAACTGGAAAAAAGGATCGATTCCCCCAAAATGGGACGGTCAAACGGCCCAGCGCATTATCCGAATCCTCCTGGAGCATGAACCTATGATCATGGATCGCCTTGGTTGAAAAATCAGTCGGCGCCCTTCATGAAGGCATCATAGACCGCCTGATGGAGGATATTCCCATGGTTAAATCGGCGATAATACTGAAAGCTTAGTTGATGATGAGGTTTTAGTTTTCGAGCCAGTTTTCGGGCAGGACGGACCATGTCTTTGCCTTCCTTGCCGACCATTAGATAAACCTCCGCTCCCTTTCCGGACGGAACCGGCCGAGTTAAAATCGAAGCCTGATCCCACCATAGGCTCGGAGAAACCAGCATGTAACGGCTAAAGAGTTCCGGTTTCTCTAAAAGGATTTCCGTGGCCAATAATCCTCCAAGAGATTGACCGATTAATGTCCTTCGCTCCCCCGTCGAATAAAGGGAATCCACCAAGGGGATCACCTCTTGTTGCAGAAACCGAATGAACGCCTTTGAGCCACCCGTGGTTGGATATTGCTTTTTGTCGGCCTCCACCCGGGTTGGGAAAGTATAATCGCGGCGGCGATCCACATTGGCAATGCCGACCACCAAGCTCGGGGGCAGCGCCCCAACCCATGGGAAACTAAGAAACTGGACCAAGCCAGATAAATGGAGGAAGTCCTCATCCCGGGACCCGTCTAAAACATAGATCACGGGATAGCCTTGGGCAAGATCGGGTTCGTAGGAATCGGGAATATAGACATTTAGAACCCGTGTTTCGCCCAGTATTTGGGAATGAAAACGAAGGGTCTCCCCCATCGAATAGGGAGTTCGAGAATCAAGGCTAGGTATCGCTTCGCGAGGACCTAATTGCGCATAACCATCCAAACCCATTGCTGCGCCAAGCCCCGCCAAGCAAAGGAAATGAAGGATTATGGAATGGATCCATGGAAATCCCCTACGCTTTCTACTCTTTCTGCTCTTTGGCGGCCCCTCTCTCTTTTTCTCGAATCGCGGTTTGTTTTGGAATCCAAGCATGGGCAAAAATACGATTTGAGCACAAAAACCAAGTAAAACCAAGCAGAACTAAGCAAAATCAAGTAAAACCAAGTAAGACCAAGCGATGAGCTTCCCATCAAGAGATCGACCCAGAGATCGGCCCAGAGATCGATCCAAAGATCGACCAAGAGATCGAGCAAAGTCCCCGAAGAGGAGTCCTAATATTCAGGGCTCATGCCTTAGACTCAAGGCGCCCATAAGGAATCGGTCTTCCCCTCCCCGCGTTCGTCATCCCAGCCAATGCTTATGCTCCCATCCGGCTGATCTTGAACCCGAAGATAGAGCACGATCCCTTTGTTCTTCTGCGGAATGGGAAGGCCTTTCCGCTTTCTCATTTCATCTTTCTGGGGATTCCTAAGTGGAATCTCCAGATGAATATCTGTCCCGCCATGGATGCCATAGACCCCGTACAACTTCAAATAAAGCGCCGAGGATTCAATTAACATGGGGTGGATGGTAATGGTCCCTTCATTCAAGTCCAGCTGATTCGAAATGCGCTTGAATCTCAGTTCCTCTAAGTTCCGATTCTTAAATACAAAACGCCCGACTTTCATCAGGGGTTCATACTCGATTAAAGCCCCTTCTCTAAGCTCGAAATCGACCTGCCCGCCTATCGAACCAGGCTGCAGGTTGCCGGTGTTGCTAAACCGCCCTTTTAGGTGGACCCCTGCCGAAAATATCCCCTCCAAACTCTCGGCTTCGATGGCCTTTTGGCCGAAGTTCTCAAAACCATAAAACAGCTTCTTGACGTCCACATGCTGAATGGACCCCTGAAGCTTGAACTCCGTACCGGTAAGGTTCTCCTGAAGCGAAACCTTCGCTTTTATGTTTCCTCCGGCATGTTCGATATTAAAATCTGGTACGGTAATGTGCTTATCTCCCAAAATGACTTTTGCAGAAATATTTCTGGAGGCAAACTTTCGATAGGTCAGGCTATCTACGTTCACTTCCAGGTGGGCCAGGCTTCGGGCGAGCACCTGTTCAAGCTGATCGCCAAAAGATCCTTTGGGTGGGCCTTGAACCGGAAAGGGCATCTGGTAGCGCCGAGGGGCCAAAAAGGAATGAAAATCATTTAAATCAATCCAGGGGCTGTTCAGTTCCCAATTGAACCCAACCCGGCGTGGATTTCTATAAAAATAGGTCAATAGCCCCCGGGTTCTCCCTTTCATATGAATGTCCGAGTTCCCTGTATTGGCTTGGAGCTCGTCTACAAATAAATCGACTCCATCCAGCCGGATTTTGGCCTGAAGCAGGTCGAAACATAGGTTCCGCGGGATATAGGTGAACTCCCCGTTGCGGACTTGTATAGACCCCGACCAGCGAGGTCGCCCCTTGTCGACGGCCGCGGGTCCCTCGTAGCGAATTTGGAAGGCCATATTCCCTTTCCTTAACTGGAATAGGTGGGAGGGCAAGAGTTCTTTCATCTGAACCAGGGGAAACTGCCCCCGAGCATCCATGACCAAATGCGGGTCCTGAAGATGCGTAACGATCACGGAGTCCGATTCAAAGGGCACCCCTTTTATCTGGGCGGAGATTCCAAAAGCGGAAACCCGTGAATTGGGGTCTCCATGACCCATTCCGGGCTGAACATAGTTGGTGAACTGCCCCTCTAAAGAGATATGGTCGAGGGTGACTAATTCCGTGGACAGCTGATTATCCAAGAGTTTAAACTGCAAGTCTACCTTGGGCGTATCTAAATATTTCATGCGGCCGTCGATATCGACCTGAACGGGAATGGGGTCTCTGAGCGAAAACTGCTGGAGTTTTCGGCGAATGTCCTGGGTAACGAGTTCCGTGGCGCGCTGCCAGTCTATCCGCTTAGATTCCAGGGTTAACTGGAAGCGGTCCCGAGGTACCTTAAACCGGAAAAATCCGGACACCTCAATGGGGTCCACCCCCAAACGCAGGATCTGATCTTCGAGACCCAATAGTTTCTTTTCATCATGAAAATGCGCCTCCAAAGTTCCCCGCAGTCGTTCGCCCTCCATAAAACTTCCTTTGGCGAGGTTGAAGGCAAAATCCTCAATCTGCAAATCGAGCTGCGTCTTTAGGGTCCAGCCCCAGGAACGGGGATGCATGGTTCCTTGCCACTGGTGAAAACGTCCAGAAAAAGATTTGGCCTTCGGCAAGTCCACAATCGTCCAATGGAGGTCCTGGACCAGGAACTTGAAAACCATGGGGCTGGCCCCCGATGATTTTGCCGAATCCTCGGGTTTGGATTTCCAGGTGAAAGCCGATAGGTTGCTGTAGCCGCTGGAATCCGAATAAAGGTTTAGATGCGCCCCTTGCAAATACACCGATCTGAATTCTTTGCGATCTCCGATAAGATCCAGGGGATGGAAGACCAGGCCCAATGCCTGAGCTTCAAAAAGGGTAACCTGGTGGATGGGCCAAAGGCTATCGCGGATTCGGACATTCCTCAGGTCGATCGAGATCTCCCCGGGATGGCGAAAAAGGGCAAAATCCAGCCCGCCAATCACCAGTTCTCCCCGAATTCTTTCTTTGGCTCTTTCCTTTACCTCGGTGATGATTCGGTCGCGGTTTTGCTGAACGTAAAAGTAAAGTGCTAGGTAAATCAGCCCCAAAAGACCGATCAGTCCCGCAATAACGATGATTAATACGCGAAGCCATCGAGGCATAAACGGTTTCCTTTATCCTGGCATCCTCCTGTTTATTATCGGGCTAGACCAGGGGTTGCTTTAAAGCTAGCAAAAACTGGGCTAAAGCAATGGGGAGAATTGGCGTTTCCTATGCTGGGCTATATTGGGCGATGTTGCGGGCTATGCTGCGGGCTATGTGAGGGACGATGGATTACCAACCTTCGAGTAGGTCTTCCTTTTTTCCCCGTTATTCGTACCTTTCCTATGGTGAAGCGATAAGATTTATGCAATTATCCGGGAAACGCGTATTCATTACAGGTGCCAGCCGTGGCATCGGAAAAGCGATCGCCCTGCGATTAGCAAAAGAAGGAGCCCATATTGCCATCGTTGCAAAATCCATTCAGGAAGACCCCCGTCTGGGCGGAACCATCTATTCCGCAGCCCGAGAGGTACAGGAGGCCGGAGGCAGATCGCTGGCTATCCCTTGCGATATCCGGGATGAAGAGCAGATTATTCGTGCTGTCCAAGAATGCTACCACATCTTTGGAGGCATCGATATCCTGATCAACAATGCTTCGGCCATTTCGCTGGCTGGAACCCAAAAACTGGAAACTCGCCAGCTGGACCTCATGCTGGATATCAATATTCGGGGAACCTATCTCGTTACTCGATACGCCTTGCCCTTCTTGACGGAAGGAAAAGCGCAGATTATTAACCTATCCCCGCCTTGGCCACCACGGGCCGTCTGGCTAAAGGATTACCCTGCCTATGCGTTGAGTAAGTATCAAATGAGTATGATGGTGCTTGCCTGGGCCGAAGAATTCAAAGACAAAGGCATTCAGGTCAATGCCCTTTGGCCTAAAACCATCATTGGAACGGCCGCCATCCGCAATCTTCCCCAGGGCGAATCCCTGGCTCAAAAGGCCCGATCTCCAGAAATTATGGCCGACGCCGCCTACCATCTGATTACCAAAACCGATCCTCCATATCAGGGACAGCTACTCCTGGACGAGGAAATACTAACGGAGGCCGGCGTCACTGATTTCCGTCGCTATAGCCTAAACCCCGACGCCGAACTCATCCCGGATCTTTTTGTTGATATCGATCCGCCGAACGATCCGTCTTGAGCTGTCTAAGCGGAATAAACTTACCTAGCAAAAGGCCGCTTTCGGCACGGCAGCTCCTCTGATTTTGCATTAAGCGCAAATTAAATACAAGGAATTTAATAGGCCCCTTGATGAAACGTGCATCTCCTGCCATGTCAATTGCTACCTGTCAACGGTTAAAGGCATTGATACCACCTTAAGCGATTGCATAGAATGGGAAAAGCCGCAGAACGATATGGCCCTAAATTCCATGATCATTTGTTCCGCGCTTCTTATAGAGACCATATCGGCAAGCCTAGGCGGCCGATGCAAAAATGGACAAATTTGTTTCGTGAGGATCAAATATTTTGAAGCGTATAATGACAAAAAGCTTCAGCATTTCCGTTTCTATGTAGCAAAAGAATTTATTGACATGATAAGGTAATTACCGAATGACAAAATGTTCATCACCACCTATTGTGTGGATAGCTACAGAAACAGAAAATTCAAAAGGCAATTTGAAGGATATGAGAGAAATAAAAAAAACCCCAGTTCGTAGTAAGGCACGTATCTTAAGGCAATACGATGTGGTATTTAATACCAGCCAGATCCTTTTCCCTTTGGGAAATGATAGTACAGAGGTGCACAATTTCTTGAATGTTATGCACCTGGTGTTTAAGGGTAATTCTGACCACAAACATTGTTAGTAATTGGAGGGGTAAGAAGCGCGAATCCTTATTCGCGTATTTTTATCATAACTTACCCTCCACGCTTTGCAATCAAGACGATCAATTTGAACCCGCAACTTAAACCATGACTCCGGAATCCCCGCCCTATGCTAGCCCCCCGCCATTCCTGGTAAAGACCCAAGGGATTACTAAATCCTATGGATTTAGAAGGGTCTTCCAAAACCTCGACTTGGAGGTTCCGCAAGGGGCCTTGTTTGGGCTTCTTGGGCCAAATGGAAGCGGAAAAACCACGCTTTTATCCATACTGCTTGGATTAATCCATCCAGATTCCGGCCAGGTGCAGTGGGCGGGCGGCCTTCGAGGCGCTTCCTTAAGAAAATCCGTGGGGGCTTTTATTGAGACACCCAACTTCTACCCCAACCTCTCGGCTTGGGATAACCTGGGCCTGGTCCAAAAGATACGAGGATTGAAAGAAGAGGACCGGGATCGTGTACTCCAGATCATGGGCTTGCAGGACCGGAAAAAGGACGCCTTTCAAACTTATTCGTTGGGAATGAAGCAACGACTTGGACTGGCAGCCACTTTACTCGGCTCCCCCAAGATCCTGGTCCTTGATGAGCCAACCCACGGGATGGATCCCGCAGGAATCAGGGCAACCCGAGACTTGCTTTTGGATCTGCACCATTCCGGAACTTCCATAATCCTGGCTTCTCATTTGCTGGCCGAAGTCGAAAAACTATGTACCCATATTGCGGTTCTTTACCAAGGCCAGATAAAAGCGCAGGGCGCCATCTCTAGTTTGGTGCCGGAAGGAAAACAGATTTTGATCAAAGGCCCAAACCTATCGGGTCTCTATCAGGTCCTCTCGGAGTGGCCAGCCCTCATCTCCGTTCAACGTAATCAGGAGGGAATTGTGGTCCAGTTTCTACCGCCGATCACGGCGGCGGCCATCAACCAGTACTGCCTGGATCATGATCAGGAAATATCCCTCCTCCAGCCCCTTGGCGCGGACCTGGAGTCCTTATATCTTGAACTTACGCGACCTTCCCCATGATGAAAACCTGGATTTATACAGAATGGATATTGTTTAGCCGGCGAAGGCTTTTCCCCGCCTTTACCCTGGCCTACATCCTCCTATTTTTCCTTAGCAATCGGCAGTTATCGCAGGCCCTTGACCCGGTATTGACCGAGGCGCCAGGCCTGCTTAACCCTTATCTATTTCCCCAGGTATGGAATACCATTGGATACTGGGGTCACTGGTTTATCTATTTCCCCTGTCTTATGGTGGTGGCCAACCTAAGTCAGGAATTTCAGCATCGCACGTACCGGCAACATCTCATTCATGGCTGGCGCATCCGGGACTTTCTGGGGGCTAAGGGCCTATTTATCCTTGGGCTCAGTCTGCTCAGCACCTTGCTCTATCTGGTCACCGGGCTTATCACTGGCCATGGCAATCCGGATTGGGATATGGGCGCCCAGTTCCGCGGCGTTTCCAGCTTTTTCGTACTCGCTCTCAATTACCTGAGCTTAGCAGCCCTGCTGAGTTTATGGATTCGGCGAAGTCTATGGACCCTCGCCCTACTCCTGGTCTATGATATTTTTGTCGAGAACACGGTCCGTTTCTTCTTTCTTCCCCCTTCGTGGAAGGCCTTGCTACCCCTGGGTTCCGCCAAGTCTCTGTTTTCCTCCCCTTGGAATGCCCAATTTGCGGCCCTGGATACGGGCATAACCATCCCGGATCAATACGGGGTTCCCCTCCTGATGAGCCTTGCCTGGACCTTTCTCTACGCGGTCCTTGGCTACCTGCTCCTCCAAAGACGGGATGCCTAACAGGCTTGGTTTTGCTGAACTCTTTCTTCCTTTCCTTAGCCGGTTCGGCGATTTATGGATAACTTTACCCTATGAGTAATCATCCGCGACCCTTGATTCTGGTTACCAACGACGATGGCATTGCTGCCCCGGGGATTTTCAACCTGGTGGAGGCCGTTAAACCCCTCGGAGACCTGATCGTGGTTGCCCCGGACAGCCCTCAATCCGGCATGGGCCATGCCATAACGATTGGCAAACCACTTCGATTATACAAAACCAACATATTTGGAGACGTTCCAGCCTGGCAGTGCAGCGGAACGCCCGTAGACTGCGTCAAATTAGCCCGAGATGTGATCTTAAAGCGTAAACCCGATATCTGTGTAAGCGGGATCAATCATGGGGCCAACTATTCCATTAATGTCATCTATTCAGGGACCATGTCCGCTGCCATGGAAGCCGCCATCGAAGGCATTCCTTCCATTGGCTTCTCCTTGTTGGACTTCAATTATGATGCAGATTTCCGGGTTGCACAAGACGTAGCCTATCAGGTGACCCGACAAATGCTAAACAGCGCATTCCCGGAAAACAGCTTACTGAATGTGAACATCCCCATTGCCACGCCCGAAGAGATCAAAGGGATCAAGATCTGCCGTCAGGCCAAAGCCAAATGGGAAGAAGCCTTTGAACATAGGGTTGACCCCCGCGGCAAAGATTACTACTGGATGACGGGCAAGTTTGCCAACCAGGACGATGGGGCCGACACGGATGTGGAGGCCTTAGCCCAGGGATATGCTTCCGTGGTTCCGGTTCAGTTTGACTTGACGGATTACGCACTTCGTGATCGGCTTAGCCAGGAATGGAAAGACTGGTTGGAAACCTATAAACCGGAGTCCAGAGAATCTACCGCCTCCCCGGAATCCCCGCGCTTTTTCTCCTAAGTCCGATCAATCCGATAAGACCAACAAGACCGAATACCTAGGATCCCGTCATAGACCAGCGCAGCCCGAGAAAATAGCGGCGGCCCTGCATGGACGCATAGTTGTACCCCGGATCAAACTGATAGCCATGGGGGTTGGCTACAGGATCGTCGACGTATCGGTTAAACGGATCTTCTGGCCGCATAATGGGATCCTGAGGCACGAAATCCAAGAGATTTTTAATACCCCCGTAGATTTGAATCTGTTTCGGTAAATCCCAGCGAACTTGCAAATTCGCCAAGGTAAACCAAGGAGAATAGGCCGGACGGTAGTCCTTTTCGAATACGGGCAAGCGCATGGGTCCATAAGTCTCCTGGGTTAGATCCACCGTCCAGCGATGTCCAAACCTATAACTCAGATTCGATTTAAAGGTCCAGCTCGGGGAATGATAGAGTTTTTCCCGCTCCCCGCCAGAGGCCGTTTCGTCCTTGAAAACATCCATCCAGCTCAAACCTCCATTCCATTCCAGGGGAAACCAGGGTCGGAACCGGGCGTTAAGGGAAATCCCTCTGGAAACGGCGTAGCCCTGGAGGTTTGCATAGCGGATCTGATCGGGGCGGGTATCGTAATCGGCGATAATCTGATTGGTAAAATGGGTATAGAAGGCCGAGAGGTCCCAGGATAGGTACCACCGATCCCGAGGCAGCTTCCATTCCAGGTTTCCTACCAGATTATAAGATCTTTCCGGGTCCAGGGACTCGCTGATCACCAGCTCTCTTGCTCCCGTTAGGGCTGCATGATCCTCCGTAAACACTTGAACCACCCGAAATCCTGTCCCCGCACTCCAGCGCATAATCCCGTTGGGATGGACTCGCCACCAGTATGCCAATCGAGGAGAAGGGATCAGCCCATGGTCGCGGTGCAAGTCCATGCGAAAACCCAATAGAAGCTTGTGGTCGGGCCTCCATGTCCATTCATCCTGAATAAAGAGGCCAGGCATCGGGCTTTGATGGGGTTGGTTGACAAGCGTGTCTCCCCGGGCGATCTGCGTCACGGGCGTGTTGTCATCATACCAAGTATATCTTAGGGCGGCTCCATAAACCAGATGGTGGCTCTGGATTTTTCGCTCCCCATAAGTCTGAAGGAATCCGATTTGCTGACGGGCCCGGTAGGGGGTGATTCCATACCAGGAATCCTGATCGTGAAAATTGTAAGAGAACTGCAGAAACCATGGGTTGCGGGACTTGAACTCGTAGGTTCCCATCAGCTCCCAACGGCGGGTCTCAATCGATTCTCCGTAGATCTGATCGGAACCGCGCATGGATGACTTGTAGTCCATCTGCCCTCCCCATCGATCTTCGTATACATAACGAATACCTATGCTGGCGACCCGGTCTCCCGGCCTTTTGCGTTCCCACTTCTGAAAAAAGTTTCCCCGCTTCTGCAATGTCAAGTCCGTGAATCCGTCACCATTTTGATCCAAGGGATGGGTGTAATGATAGAGGCTCAATCCATGCAAGGAAGACCAGCGCTTACCGTGGAAAGCGGCAGCCAGATCCATCTGTCCTTCTCCCCAGGAAGAGCCCATGAGATCTAAATGCAGGCGATCGGACTGCTGCGGGCTGCGGGTTATCACATTGATGATTCCACCCATGGCCTCAGAGCCGTAGAGCGCAGAGGCCGGACCTTTGACGACTTCGATGCGCTGAATCATGCTGTTGGGAATACCCGATAGGCCATAGACCGTCGACAGTCCACTCACGATGGGCATTCCATCGATGAGAATCATCGTATAAGGCCCTTCCATCCCGTTAATATGGATATCGCCC
>CAZYEZ010000029.1:0-17959 GCA_964646775.1 uncultured Chitinophagaceae bacterium
CAGCGGGAGATCTGCGAGGCCGCCCTTTGTCAGCTAAAGCCAGGAGGGATTTTCTATTACATCACCTGTTCGGTATTTGAGGAAGAGAACGAGGCCATCGTCGCGGAGATCCAAAAACAGGGCCTAACATGCATCGACCAGCAAATCGTACATCGATCGCCCTTTGCGGCCGATTATCTTTTTGTCGCCCGGCTTAGAAAAAACAATTAGAAGTCTCTTACTCTTTTGGAGGCTTTCCTCCAAGCTAACGCTTTATCAAAGGGAAGGACCGCTGAAACCATGGGGTTTCTAGCCGAAGATAATAGAGCCCCGGCGGATAATGACGGGTATCCCATTCCTGGGTTACAATACCTGGATATCCCTGCCGCTCCCAAGTTTCTATGTGTTTTCCCTCTACAGAAAACACCTGGCCTTTGATCAGACCCGCCCGATCCAGGTAGATTTGAACGTGCATGGTGTGGACAAACGGATTCGGATAAACGGATATCCGATTCTCCGCATCGGGCGTTCGAGGCAGATCCTCCAAATCCAACAGGGCATAAGCCAGTCCAAAATCTGGAACGCCATATCCTAAATGAGGGTGGGGCTGGTGAAAGGCATGGGCACTTTCCCGAATAGCTGTTCGGATTCTAAAGGGACGAGGAATGGATGTCGCTTGCATAAGGCAGGCCGCCCATCCTGCCAGCTGAGAGGTAGCAAAGGAGGTACCGTAGCTCATCTGAGGCTGAGTATTCCCGGTCAATATGGTCGCAGGGCTGCCCGCCATGCAGACATCGGGTTTCATTTGCCCGGCCGCATTGGGGCCCCATCCACTGGTGGGCGCGACCATAAAGTTCAAGTCTACGTTTCCCACGGTGAGGGCCGTCGAAGCATCGCCAGGCGTCAAGATATGATTCCAGGCATTGCCTCCTTCATTGCCCGCCGAAGCCACATAAAGTATGCCTTTTTCGCTCGCCAAGTTGGCAGAACGAGCGGCCATGGTCGTATTCCCATCCAAGTCAGAATAAGGCAGTGTTTTCATTACCGGGGTGAAGAACTCATTATAGCCCAGGGAAACGCTGATGACGTCTGCCCCCAAGCTGTCCGCTCTTTCGGCCGCGGCCACCAGATTATCCATCTCAATTTCCTGCTCTTTACCCCCCTCCTCTGTAACATAGAGCGCATAGGCCGCCTTGGGTGCCGATCCCACATAAGTACCGGGAATATAAGCGGCCATGGTCGATAAGGCTGCCGTACCATGAGCGTCATAGCCATAGACGTCATCGGAAGCGAGCACGAAATTATAGTGGTCCCAAATCCGGCCGGATTGGCGCAGGCTGTCGAAGGCCGGATTGGTATCGGCATACTTAAATCCGGCATCCAGAATGGCAATCAGCTTATCTTGACCCATAAACTGGCGGTCATGAAGGAAGTCTCCTTTAACCAGTTGGGTCTGCGCATAACTGGCTCCATAGAACTCTGGAGAACCGGTGGTCTTCCCAGCCATTGAATGGGGGCGTTCAGAGGCGAACTTGTCATCGAAATTCCTTTTCTGGTGTAGTCCAGAGGGGTAATAGCCGATATAATCGATCCCGCTCACATAGGGAAGGGCATTCAATGGCAACAGGTCCGAAGAATCTGCTACCAGAATCACGATATAGTTCAGCCATTTGGAGGCAAGATGAAAAACACCCTGACTAAGGTCCAATACCTCGGTAACATAAACCGGCGACACCGGTTGATCGGTGCTGTCCAGCGGGATTTGCAAGCGATCGCGGCGGTCCAAAGAACGCTGGGAGAGAAAATCTTTGGCCTGGGTCAAAGGCGGGGCCCCTTGTTTATCGGTAAAATGAATGCGATAAGCGAGTTGGGTCGACTGGGCAAACGCCCCTTCTGAAGCTCCCAGACAAAAGGCTAGCAGAAGGCCAAGCAGTCCTGTTCTCTGAATTCTGACCCATCTCCCCATGCTCATAAGCCAACTAGTTGTGATCTACAGCCCGCATAATCACGCCATTACCTTCCCGGCAACGATCCACGTTAAACGGATTCTGATTGGCTTCGGATTGCGGATCATAGGTCCAGTGAAAATACTCTCTGTACACCATACCGATTCCCTTGGCAAAAACCTCCTTTCCATAAGTCCGAGACGCGGAATCGAGAGGCAGGGTCTCGGGATTATTAATCACGCGGTCCACTTGATGAACCGTTACCGTCTCATCATAGACCACTTCGCCTACATTATAGGGTTCGCCGAGCTGGGCATATTGGTAGTCCCAATCATCAAAGTACCAGCGTTTGCTGTCTTGGGAGGGGATATAGGCATTGCCCTTCCATTGGCGCTGGTTCTGCACGGGGAATACCATTTTAATAAAACGGAGATCCTGATGCACCCACTCCAGATTATTGCCAAACCGGCTCACATAGATCACATCATGAGGAGTCCAGCTATCCTGAACCCGCTCACGGATTTTGGTCTCTACCCGATAGGAAAAGGTTCCTTCGTTGTTGGTGAACGTATCCGAGATGATATGCTTGATCTGGTATTTTTTGATTACTTCCACGCATAGCTCATCGTTCCAGATGATGGAGTCTACGTTATAGATCACATACTTTCCGATTTCCAAGGGATAGAAGGCTGCATCGGGCTCCTCCCATTCAACAGGAGGGTCCGCTTTCTTACAGGAATAAGCCAATATAAATACAGCGAACAGCAGCGCCGTCAGGGACCAAGTGGATTTATTCATAGGAAGATGAATAAGGTTTATCCCGTAAATATAGTTAAAGATATGAAAACAAGGTAGCCAGGCCTCTGGAAATCAGGAAAGAAATTCCAGGTTTCGGTTGCTATGTATGATCCCCCCGCCCACGACGTCCTCCCCTTCATAGAAGACGGCGGACTGCCCGGGCGCCACGCCTTGAACCGCCTGATGAAAAGCCACCCGCACTCCCGATTCGTTGGGCTCTAGTTGCGCCATGGCTCCCGGGTCTCGATACCGAATCTTAACCAAGGATTCCATCCCTTCGGGGATCTCTGCATACTTGACCATATTCAGCCCCCGGACTTCCATGCTCATCTCTGCCAGCTCGTGTTGCTCGCCCAGAACAACGGTATTGGTCTGGGGGATAATCTTCGTCACGTACATGGGCTTTCCGAAAGTCAGATCCAGGCCTTTACGCTGCCCGACCGTATAAAAGGGGTATCCTTTATGATAACCCAGAAACTCCCCTTTTGTATTGACGAAAGCCCCCCCATCCACTTGCTTCTCCAGTCCTGGTATGCGTCGTTTCAAAAATCCACGATAATCGTTGTCGGGAACGAAACAGATTTCATAGCTCTCCGCCTTCTTGGCCAGATCTTCATAGCCCAGATCTCGAGCGATTTGCCTTACCTCGGTCTTTAGGTAATCCCCTAATGGGTAGAGACTTCGACTCAGGAGCTCCTGGCTTAGACCCCAGAGGACATAGCTTTGGTCTTTACTTAAGTCTCGGGCTCGGGATAATACATGGCGCCCTCCTTCTTCCCTTACCTTCACATAGTGACCGGTAGCGATGTATTCGCAATCCATGGCATTCGCTCTTTTTAGCATGGCTGCCCATTTGATATGCGTATTACAAAGCACACATGGATTTGGGGTCCGCCCAGCCAAATACTCTTCGACAAAGTTTTCGATGACCGCGTCCCCAAACTCATCGCGAATATCTAAAACATAATGAGGGAACCCATGATCGACCGCGGCCTTTCGGGCATCATTAAATGAATCGAGGTTGCAACAGCCGGTTTCCTTTTTCCCTCCCCCGCTTTGGGCATAATCCCAAGTCTTCATTGTGATCCCTACCACTTCGTAGCCCTGCTGTTGAAGCAATAGGGCCGATATGGTACTATCAATTCCGCCACTCATGGCCACAAGCACTTTCCCTTTCCTGCTCATAATCGTATCCAATTCTTTGCAAAGTTAGGGTATTTCTCTGGCCTGCTTTCGAAGCGCCCCCTACCTTACCGGCTTTGGAGAGAATGCCCTAATTTTATCGCATGGACAGGGATCGGGGCCATGGAGGTGATATTCCTCCAATGATTTGGATAAAGGAAAAGGATGATCTTCTCCGCCTAGGCGATCCAACTCAGCTGAGGCTGATTACCGATGAACATCTTGCCGCCCTTTATCCCTCGATCCTCGCATCCTTTCCGGCCCATATCGTGATAGAACCCAAAGAGGAATCAAAACAAGTCCAGCATTTGGGAAAGTGGCTCGATGCGCTCTTAGAACTCGAAACCGACCGGCAGAGCCTGCTATTGGGTCTAGGGGGAGGTCTTACGACAGATCTTACCGGGTTCCTGGCCAGCGTATATATGCGAGGCCTTGATTTTGGACTGGTTCCTACCTCGTTGCTGGCTATGGTGGATGCAGCACTGGGCGGGAAGACGGCCATGAATCATCGGCTCCAAAAGAACTTCATTGGCACGATTCGTCACCCTAAGTTTATTGTTTTTTACTTGCCCTTTCTAGACACCCTTCCCTGCCGAGAATGGGCCAACGGATTTGCCGAAATCATCAAGTACCAGCTCTTATTTCACCCGGGAGGACTGGATATCCTCGCAGACCGGGGGCTGGACTACTATCGAATCAATCAGGGGGCGGTCAAAATGCTGATTGACCAATGCGTAAAAGATAAGTATCTTATCGTCGAACAGGATCTGCACGATCAGGGTCTTCGGCGTTTGCTAAATTTTGGGCACACGGCCGGTCATGCACTCGAAACCCAGCTTCAGATCGACCATGGACAGGCCGTGGCTTTAGGCATGCTCTTTGCGTGTTTGATTTCCGAAACCAAATTGGGGCTCCGCCCCCAGGTCCGGGAAAAACTAGAAACCGCATTATCCCGATTCCAGCTGCCGGTACGTTTGGACTTCGATCCCGATGCACTCATGGCCGTCCTGGGCATGGACAAAAAACGTGCGGGCGAAAAGTTGAACTTTGTGCTATTGAGCGAAGAAGGGCAGGGGCAGATTTGCCCCTTATCCCCAGCTGAGATTTTTGACCATTTAAAGGTATTCCGTGATTGCTATTCTCCATCCAGGTCCGCTAGGGGGTAGCCTTTGGGCACCTCCCTCGAAAAGCTACAGCCAGCGAGTACTCGCAGCCGCCCTCCTATCGTCGGGGCCGACCGAGGTGCTGGGAGTGGGACAGAGCGATGATGAAAAAGTAGCTAAATCCCTGATTCTAGCCATGGGGGCAGAGATTCGGGAAATCCATGGGGACCTTTGGGAAATTCATCCCCCCAGTCCTCGTTTGCGCTTTCCGGCCGGCCCTTATTTTTTCGGGGAAAGCGGGTTGGCTGCCCGTCTTTTCATCCCCATCCTTAGCCTCGGTAAAGGGCCCTATTACGTGGACGGGGCGCCCTCCCTGAGAGCGAGGCCTATGGATCCCCTCATCGACTCGATTCAGGCTCTCGGCGGAGGTTGGACAGGAGAGGGGCCCCATCTGCCTTTTCATTTCCATGGACGATTGCACCTCCCTGCCCAGATCACCATTGATGGAAAGCTGAGCTCGCAGTTTCTTTCGGGCTGGCTGTTTGCCTTTGCCTTCAGCAGTCCACATCCCATACGCGTCGAAGCACCCGGGCTTCAAAGCATCCCTTATGTAGAAATGAGCCTGGAAATTCTCCAAAAGTTTGGCCATCCGGTTCAACGTATTTCAGAAACGACCTTTCAAATTTCTCCATGGCGTCCCGAACCGGGACCCCGTCGCATTTCGATCGAAGGGGATTGGAGCGCTGCTGCCAACTTTCTGGTCGCCGCAATCATTGGGCGAGGTGCCCCATTATGGATTCAGGGCCTCCCTGAATTTAGCCTTCAGGCCGACCAGGCCATACTGGATTTAGCTAAAGACTTGGGGGCCAGCCCTCGCTTTAGCGGGAACGGCTGGCAACTCACGCCTGGGCCCTCGATCAAGGGCTTTGATGTCGATGCCCGCCATTGCCCCGATTTATTCCCCATTCTCTCCATTTTGGCCGCCGCCGCCGAAGGAAGGTCGATCATTCGGGGCCTAGCGCGGCTAAAGCATAAGGAAAGCGATCGGGCAACAAGCATTTCTGCGATGCTTACGGCCTTTCGCGTGAATCACCAACTCCAGGATGATCAGCTAATCATCCATGGTGGGAGCAAACTGCAGGGGGCTCGGATTCAAAGTTTTAATGACCACCGCATTGTCATGGCCGCGAGCATCGGTGCATTGATTGCCCAAGGCCCTACGGAAATCCATGGGGCAGAATCCGTGGCGAAATCCTTTCCCGGCTTTTTCGATCAACTGCGCCGATTAGGCGCCCAAGTTCAACACATTAATTCAACGCATTCATGAATCAGTTTGGTCAGTATTTTCGACTCAGTGTTTTCGGAGAATCCCATGGTCCCAAGCTTGGCGTCGTCCTGGACGGCGTCCCCGCCGGCCTGGAACTTCAAGTCGAGGATTTCCTTGACGATATCGATCGCCGCAAGCCCCACGCCCCGGGAACCACACCTAGGAAAGAATCAGATCTACCTCATATTGCGGCCGGATGGTTCCGTGGGCATACCACAGGGGCACCCCTATGCCTGCTTTTCGAAAATCAACAAGCGCGTCCCCAAGATTACGAACGGCTGAAAAACACCCCCAGACCGGGACATGCCGACTTTGTTCTCGAAAAAAAATTCAGAGGGTTTCAAGATTATAGAGGTGGGGGCCATTCCTCGGGACGCCTTACGCTCCTGCTGGTTGCCGCCGGGGTCGTAGCAAAGAAAATCCTTCGGCCGCTTCGCTTTCAGGCTTCGGTGATCGAAGCGGGAGGCAATCCCGACATTGAAGCGGCGGTGGCCGATGCCATCGCTCGCCAGGACAGTTTGGGCGGCCTGGTGGAATGCCGGGTTCAAGGGGTGCCCATCGGGTGGGGATCCCCGTTCTTTGATGCCGCCGAATCTCTGATCGCCCATCTTGCTTTTGCCATTCCCGCCATCAAAGGCATTGAGTTCGGGTCCGGTTTTGCCGCGGCAAAAGCCTGGGGGTCCTCCCATAATGATGCCATTCTAGATGGTCAGGGCAGGACGCGCACCAATCATGCGGGCGGCATAAATGGGGGCATCACGAATGGGAATGAATTGGTTTTTCGCATGGCCGTCAAGCCGGCAAGCAGCACCCCTCAAACCCAAAAAACCTGGAACCGCCAATTGGACAAAGTAACGGAATTCCAGGCTACGGGCCGTCATGATCTTTGCTTATTCCTTCGCGTTCCAGTCGTGGCAGAGGCGGTGGCAGCCATTGCCCTGGCGGAGTTATACCTCGCTCAGAACGCTTTGGAGCCGCAATTCGATCAGCAAGCGGATTCGCTTTGATTATCGAGATGATCCCCCTTCGTCCTCCATCATCTCAAAGAGATCGAGGTGTGGACTTCTGGAGATGGATCCCGGATTGATTCCCAGAACGCCCTGAGGAATGGGAACGCCTAATTCCCGGTAGTAATGCTTCCACACATCCATAAAATCTGCCGAACCGGGCTCCCGAAACTCCATAGGTGCCAAGGGAAATACAGGCTCCCCCTGGTTGGCATCCCGGTAAGCTTCATAGACGAGTTCCGAGCAATACAAAGATGGACTGTCCATTAAAAACGCCGAGTCATAAGGTCGTCCCAAGTACTGTTGGGAACGCTTAGAAGCCGGCGCAGCGAGATGTCGATGGGATTCTTTTAACCTCCCTAAAATAATGGTGCCGGCATGGCCGGGAGCCTGCTTACGCAGTCGAAACGAGTCCAGGGAGGTAAACCGCACGGAACCGTAGGCTTCCAAGACTCCCCATTCTTCCCCTCGCTTCACCACCAGCCCGCAATGCGAAAAATCCCGGCCTCCCGCGCCCTGGGTCACCGCTTCAATGGCATCACATAAGGGGCCGCAATCCAAGTTTTGAAATAAAATATCTCCCTCTTGGATGGACTCCCAAGCAATGGGCGGGAAACGGCTTATCTGCTCCCCTTGCGTTTCCTCTTCCCCGATCCAGGGAAGCCAAACCAGCAAGGCCAAAATAAAAAGTTTCATCGAAGATGGTTTAGGCTAACGATCAATGGCCGCGATGAGCGCCTGAATTTCCGCCTCTTTATCCGGTTGATCAGCCACTGAATAGGCCTGAGACAAGGAATCCATGGTAAATCGGATGACCTCCAGCGAGGTCATGGTTCTTTCTCCCTGGCTTAAAGCTTCCATCCCCTCTCGCTTCAAATGCTGATTCAGATCCTGGCGGGTATAGATCATTCCGTGCAAGGGGTCGATATAAAACTGGGGCTGGTAAATGGTTTCTTCCTGAAAAAAGTTTTGTCGCGCATCCATATACACCAGAATAAAGTGCTCCGGCAGATTCAGGGCATAGATGGGAATATCCAGCAGTTCGCAAAGACTTAAGTAAAGGATCCCAATGGAAAATGCATTGCCACGCTTCCTTTCGATGGCTCAATTTAGGAAGAAATGCTCCGGCTTTGCCTTTGTAATTGATTCGCCCTGCAGCCGGTAGTAGTTGTACAAAATGCTATTGAAGACGTTCACCTGCTCGAGCGGCGTCAGATAATGATTCAGTTCGATCCAGATATTGCGCCGAAGCCGATCAATGGTCTGCAGCGTCAAGGGTACATTCATATCCGGATAGGCATAGCGGGAAAGGAGAAGGGCACCCTTGAGCAGATCTGGTTCGGATGGTGATGCGGCCCACTGACGGAAAGCTTCCAATAAATCCTGAAACTGGACCTGATGAATCAAATGCTCGATTCGCTGCTGCACACGCGCATCGGCCGTGGTCTCCCAGAGGCTTTCCAGCGATGGAATCATGGTCTGACCATAACCCATGATGCGGTCCGCCACCGTATCATAGACTTCTTGATCTGGATCATCGATCAGACGTAATAAGGCCGCTATCTCCGTACGCTTCATCATCCCTTCTTGAATGGCTGATCAAATTTACCCCGAAATCAGGACTTCTTTTTTGAACGGGCCGTTCTTTTTGAAGGCTGTGACTTCGAAGCCTCAATAATAGACAAAACTTCCTCCAGCTCCAGCTTCTCCGGGGCGTCCATTTTTTCTTTGGGGATCTTAAAATTCCGTAGGCCTTTCTTAATATACGGCCCATAAGGACCTTTCAAAATCTTGATCTTCTCTTTTTCAAAAATCTTGATCGTGTTCTCGGCGGCGGCCTTCCGCTTCTCTTCAATCAAAGGAATGACTTCTTCCAAAGGCACTTTATAAGGGTCCATTTCCTTTTTCAGTGAATAGAACTTTCCGTCGTGTTGCGCATAAGGGCCGAAGCGACCAATATTGACCACGACGGGCAGGGATTCAAAAGATCCGAGCTGGCGAGGTAAGCGAAACAGCTCCAGAGCCTCCTCCAAGCGAATGGTTTCAATGCTCTGATGAGGCCTCAATTTGGCAAACCGGGGCTTCTCCTCATCATCGGCTTTACCGATCTGAACCATGGGTCCGTACCGCCCCAAACGGGCAATGACCGGCTTCCCAGAATCCGGATCCACACCCAGCTCTCTTTCCCCCGCCGCACGACCGGCATGCTCCATGGTATGGAGAACGTTTTCGTGGAATGGGCCATAAAACTTTTCGATCATGGTCTCCCAGGATTTCTCCCCCTGGGCGATGGCGTCGAACTGGGTTTCAATCTTGGCAGTAAAACCATAATCCATCACTTTTTCAAAATGCTCGGTAAGAAAGTCCGTGACCACCAATCCCAAATCGGTTGGAAATAACTTAGCCCGCTCCGCTCCGGTCATCTCCGAGCCCTTCTCTTCCGTGACCTGATCATTCTTTAGTCGGAAGATCTGAAAGCTTCGAGGCGTACCATCTTTATCCTTTTTCTCGACATAGCCCCGGGCCTGGATTGTACTAATCGTTGGCGCATAGGTCGAGGGTCGGCCAATACCCAATTCTTCCAGTTTCTTTACCAAAGAGGCCTCCGTAAATCGAGGCTGTGGGCGAGTAAACCGTTCATAGACTTTCATCTCCTGAAAATCAAGCGGCTGCCCTTCAGTGAGCGGCGGCAGCACCCCTTCTTGCTCCTCCTCCCCATCTTCATCGTCTTTCCCTTCACTATAAACTTTGAGGAATCCATCAAAACGAAGCACTTCCCCGGTCGCTGTAAGAGGCGCCGAATGATGGGAAACCTTGATCTTTGCCACGGTTCTTTCCAGGCGCGCCTCCGCCATCTGGGAGGCCATGGTCCGCTTCCAAATCAGGTCGTAGAGCCTTGCCGAATCCCCCTCACCTGCCGATGGCATGGACATATCCGTGGGGCGAATGGCCTCATGGGCTTCCTGTGCCGATTCATTTTTATTCTGAAATTGGCGGTATTGATAATAATCCGACCCATACTGCTGAATGATGTTCTCCTTTAATCCCTCGTGGGCCGTCTGCGAAAGACTGACGGAGTCCGTCCGCATATAAGTGATCTTCCCACTTTCATAGAGCTTCTGAGCGAGGGTCATGGTTTTGAGCACCGAAAATCCCAACTTTCGGCTGGCCTCCTGCTGCAAGGTCGAAGTCGTAAAAGGCGCGGCCGGCGACTTTTTTCCTGGCTTCACCTGCACTTCCTGCACCGAATAACTTGCTCCGACGCACTGTTCGATATACTTTCTGGCGGCCTCCAGCTCCGGAATCTTCTCCCCAGCTTCCGCCTTGAAGATCAGTTTCTTCCCCGATAAATCGGGGGCGGCAAAATAGGCTTCCACCTTAAAACTGCTTTTTGGCTGAAACTGCTGAATGCTCCGTTCTCTTTCGGCAATCAAGCGCACGGCCACCGACTGGACCCGACCCGCGGACAGATTATTATGCATGCTCATCTTCCGCCAAAGAATGGGGGAAATCTCAAATCCCACGATCCGATCCAGAATCCGCCTTGCCTGCTGAGCATAAACCAGATTCATGTTAAGGGTGCGGGGGGAGGCCACGGCTTTCTGAATAGCAGGTTTGGTAATCTCATGAAAAACTATCCGTGGCGTTTTCTCCGGGTCCAGTTTTAGCACCTCGCAGAGGTGCCAGGATATGGCCTCTCCTTCTCGGTCTTCATCCGTAGCCAGCCAAACCGCATCCGCCTTTTTGGCTTGCGCTTTGAGCTCACGGACTACTTTCTCCTTTCCCTCCGAAATCTTATAACGGGGCTTGAATCCGTTCTTCATATCGATGCCCATATCCTCTTTAGCCAGATCACGAATATGGCCGTAGCAGGACTTCACTTCAAAATCAGCACCCAGTATTTTCTCTATGGTTTTCGCCTTGGCGGGGGACTCCACAATTAACAAATTCTTCGCCATGATGCTCTCGTACAGTTTTGTTGAATGAACCAAAGATTATCCTTCGGGTCCTTGCAATAATAAAGGATTGTTTTGAAACCAAATAGAAAAAAAAGGATTTATCCACTTTCTCTACTCGGGGCGTCCCACCGCAAGACCAGGTTCATTTAACCTTCTTGAAACGGGTTAAAACCCCTGTGCAAAGCCTTCCATTCATTTCCCGGCGGCTAAAGATTCACCGATTCTTAGCTCAAGACCTCGGCCACCGTTGCCTTTCTGTCCCTAGCAAGCGCCCAGGAGCTACCACTCCATATCTTATACTTACCGGGAGGGCCCAAAAAAAGGGGCGAGTGTTTCCATCCGCCCCTTTGTGGTGATACAAAAAGTTCAACTAGCGAGTAATCAGTACTCTTTCCGTGCGAGATCCTGCATCGGTTTCCAGGGTATAGAAATACATACCGCTAGGAAGATCCGATACGTTCAGCTCAAACCGGCCAGTAGTAGTCTGGCTCAGGTTTGCTGTGCGAACCTGCTGTCCCATGGGGTTGGTCAGCGTCAACCGAACATCGGATGCCTGGGTCAACTTAAACGGTACATACAGGGTGGACTGTGCGGGGTTGGGGTAAGCCCGAACCTCTGCAATCTGACCGATTACTTCGTCGACGCTAATTGGATCACAGGTGGGGCATTCCAGCTCAAAGGAGTAAGTGGGCTGGAGGGCCGACCCGCTGGAATAAGCATTCGAAGGAATAAACAGCAAATGACCTTGGAAGCGGAAACCGTTGGTGTCCACCGCATATTTCTGCTGACCTGTAGCCCAAAGGCCCGTCTGAAGCGAATTTCCGTTTTGCAGGAATTCGGAACCCTGTCCGTGAATATCGGAAGTATAGAATCGCATGTGGTTCGCAGCCTCAGAAGGCGTACCCAAAGTATCGTTTCCTCCAGACTGGAAGGTAGCATAGATAATGAAGACTTCGCCGGCGCCTACATTAAATGGCGTGGGAAGATCAAAGCCTAAAGTGGTAAAATTGCTAAACCCATTGGCGGAAGTGTCTGCAAAATAAGCATCATCCATGGGCACTTTCATCGTTTGCACCACACCGGTCGGGATCGAGTCGGAAAATTGGTTATTAGACTGCTCATAAATGCCGGAAGCAAAAGATCCAGCATTTCCTTGGAAGGTCAAGCTATAAAGCCCAAATGGATTCGTTCCAGTGCGCGCTACCTTCGTCCACTGAATCACTAAAGTGTCGTCTTGGTTGTTCACGCGATGATAATAGCTTGGGAATGCAACCTTGTTCACCGTGTACGGGTTTGTCATCCTGACTCTAAAAGAAGGAAGCATGGTGGCATCGCCTACCGTACCTGCGGTCGTATGCTCTGCAAAATAGGCGCTATCGGTGGGATCCAACACATATCCAATTCCGAACCTGGAAATGTGAAATGGCGTACCCGTTGTGGGGGTATGAAGCAAATTGGAATCACTGGCAATAGGCCAATAATAGTTCCTTGTCGCTGCGTTGGCTAAGATGTCCACATAGCTAAACCAGGAAGGACCCGTGGCTGTGGTCTTCGATCCGGTAAGCGGAGTTGGGATTTCTTTATCCGTTGCTAAGGCGGCCAGATTTTCCACTTCAGTACGCTGATCGGTAAAAACCACGCTTTTTGCACTTTGCGCGAAGGCGGGGGATATGCCTATTCCAGCCGCCATAAATAGTAATAGTTTTTTCATCATTGTTGTTTTTTCAGCTTAAGAATCAGAATCTTTTCGGGTGATTAAAACGGGTAAATATACGCAAGTTAAACACGTAAAGTTACGAATTTCGAAATAGACAGTACAAATATTTTGCCAAGTTCTCCCTGGATTGTCGCCGGAAGGTCAAATCTCGATGGCTAAAGGCGCTGGATTTTAAATCCTCCGTTTTCTCCCTAAATTTGGCAGCAAATCGCCTTATGCTACCCGATTTTGACAACCTGGAAGTTGCCTTCCGCTACCGCAGTACATCTGCATTGCGTCGCGCTCGATTTCTTTTTTCGATGATGCGCTACCCCGGAGTGACCCGCCTGGGCATCCAATTAGTCCAGTTCGCCCTCCATTGGAACCTGCCCGTAAAAGGTTTGATTCGAAAAACGATATTTTCCCAGTTCTGCGGCGGGGAAACCTTGGAAGAAGCAGGGGCCACCGCGCGGCACCTTGGCTCATTTAATGTCTCGGTTATTTTGGATTATGGCGTAGAAGGAAAGTCCACCGAGGCAGACTTTGATCGAGTGCTTGAGGAAATTCGTCAGGCCATTCTCTATGCAGGCAAGGAAGCGGACATCCCTTTTATAAGCACGAAAATCACTGGGCTGGCACGCTTTGAGCTCTTGGCTAAGATACATCGGGGAGAAGCCCTTGATGAAGCCGAGCAACGGGAATGGGACCGCGTAAAAACACGCATGCATTCTTTAGGTCAGCTGGCGGCGGGACAAGGGGTCATGGTGCTGATCGACGCTGAAGAAAGCTGGATTCAAAAACCCATCGACGAGATTGCCTGGGAACTCATGGAGAGTTTCAATCGAGATAGACCGATCATATTCAATACCTACCAGCTCTATCTGACCGACCGTCTGGATGCCATGAAGCGGGATATAGAACGCGCCCGGGACAAGGGATATCTGGCGGGCAGCAAGATCGTAAGGGGAGCCTATATGGAAAAGGAGCGAGAGACGGCTGCCAAGGAAGGAAGGCCGTCGCCGGTTCAACCCAATAAGGAAGCCAGCGACCGGGACTTTAATCTGGCCTGTCGCTATGCCCTGGAAAACTTAGATCTCGGAGGGCTATTCATTGGCACCCATAATCAAGAAAGCTGTCTTCTCGCAGCAAAGTATATGGACGAGCATGGCATTGAGCCCAGCCATCCCCATGTCTACTTCTCGCAGTTATTCGGGATGAGTGACCATCTCAGTTTTAACCTGGCCGCCCAAGGATACCGAACTTCCAAATACCTTCCCTATGGCCCCATTAAAGATGTGATGCCTTATCTTATTCGTCGCGCGGAAGAAAACGCTTCCGTCACCGATGCCTCAGGTGGGGAACTCGAACGGATTCAGCAAGAAATTCGCCGGCGCAAAGAAACCCGGAGATTATCCTAGGTCTAGGATCCACCGGGTTTCCAAGAATGCATTCGTGGCCGTTTCTTTACTTCACGATATATAGATCTTCATCGTCTTTTTTCATCTGGTAGGTCTCTCGAGCGAACCGCTCCAGATAGGCCGGATCTTTCGTCAAACCTTCGCAAGCTTGCTCCATGCGGTCGATCTCGTCGTTCAGATAAAGCAGACTGGCCCGTACCTCTTGAAGTTCATCCTTCTTTTTGGTCAGCGCCATCCAGTTATGCTGATCGAAAAAGCTCATCCAGACCAAAAAGGCAATGGCCGAGAGGACAAATTTGTTGGTCAACCAATTAACGCTGGGTTTCATAGGCATATAGATTTGGTTCCCCGCTTTCTAGATATCGATACCGGCCATTAGGCTTTGCGACCAAAGATCAGATGCATTCCGGGATATCGGGCACCCGGCATGAGCTCCTCTTCAATTCGCAGCAATTGGTTGTACTTAGCCATCCGGTCGCTTCGGCTTGCAGACCCGGTTTTAATCTGACCACAACCCAGCGCAACGGCCAGGTCGGCGATGGTCGCATCTTCGGTTTCGCCACTGCGGTGGCTCATAATCGTATTATACCCGGCCATCTGGGCCTTGCGTACCGCATCCATGGTCTCGGTAAGCGTACCAATCTGATTCACTTTTACTAATAAGGCATTGGCGATTCCTTCCTCGATACCGCGACTCAAACGACCCACATGGGTTACAAATAAGTCGTCGCCAACCAGCTGCACCTGATCGCCCAAAGCCTGAGTAAGCGCCTTCCAACCTTTCCAGTCATCTTCGGCCATCCCATCTTCAATGGATAGAATGGGGTAATCTTTACACCAGCGTGTCCAAAATTCTACTAATTGCTGGGGCTCATAGACGACTCCAGTGGATTTATGGAACTGATAAACACCTTTTTTGCTGTCATAGAACTCGGTGCTGGCCGCATCCATGGCGATGGCAACTTCCTCGCCGGGCTTAAATCCGGCCTTTTCAATGGCTGCGATCACGGTCTCGATGGCCTCTTCATTGCTCTGAATGTCTGGAGCAAACCCGCCTTCGTCCCCGACGTTGGTGGAATATCCCTTTTTCTTGAGCACTTCGCGTAAGTGATGAAAAATTTCTACACCCCAGCGCAAACCTTCCGAGAATTCGCTGGCGCCGCGAGGCATGATCATGAATTCCTGGAAGTCGATCTTATTGTCCGCATGAGCGCCTCCATTTAAAATATTCATCATCGGCACCGGAAGCACCTGAGTATGGGTCCCCCCAAGATATCGATATAGGGGCAGTCCACAGGAGTCGGCGGCAGCACGCGCAACCGCCATGCTCACGGCCAGGATCCCATTGGCTCCAATACGCCCTTTATTGGGGGTGCCATCCAGATCTATCATGAACTGATCAATCCCGGCCTGATCAAAAACATCATGACCATAAAGCTCCTCGGCGATCTCGGTATGGATATTCTCCACGACCTGAATGACGCCTTTGCCTAAATACGCTTTGGGATCGCCATCGCGGAGTTCCACCGCCTCATGCTGACCCGTCGATGCCCCCGAAGGCGAGGCCGCCCGACCAAATCCGCCGTCGCTTGTAAAAACATCCGCTTCCACGGTGGGATTTCCCCGGGAATCTAAAATCTGACGCGCCCTAACTTCTGTAATAAAGCTCATGATATAGTTTGACAAATTAAATAGATTCGCAAATATAGAAAACCCGATCAAGATTCTTCCTATAGAAGCTTTGCAATCAGATCTTCTATAGAAATACCCTCGGCTTCTGCTTTGTAGTTTTTTACGATGCGGTGACGCAACACTTCGGTTGCCATGGCCTGCACGTCTTCGATATCCGGACTAAACTTACCATTCATCAGGGCATGGCACTTGGCGCCCAAAACGAGGTATTGGGAGGCCCTTGGCCCTGCTCCATAACCAATATAATCTTTTGTAAAAGACGGGGCATCCCCATTGCCGGGACGGGTTCGATGGACCAGACCCACGGCATATTCTAGGACGTTATCGGCTACCGGAACACGGCGCACCAGATCCTGAAAAAAGAGAATGGCCTCGGCATCCAAAAGCTTGGGGATATGGTGTGTTCCCATTCCCGTCGTTTGGCGAACAATAGATACCTCTTCTTGAAAACTCGGGTAGTCCACCTGAATATGAAACATAAACCGGTCAAGCTGAGCTTCAGGAAGTGGGTAAGTACCTTCTTGCTCAATTGGGTTCTGGGTCGCCAGTACAAAAAAGGGACGAGGTAATGAATAATGCGTTCCGGCCGCCGTTACGCTTCTTTCCTGCATGGCCTCCAGCAGAGCCGCCTGGGTCTTTGGGGGCGTCCGATTGATCTCGTCGGCCAAAATAATATGGGCAAATAGGGGCCCCTTGATGAACTTGAAGTGGCGGGTTTCATCTAAAATCTCTGTCCCCACAATGTCGCTGGGCATGAGATCGGGTGTAAACTGGATGCGCTTGAAACTCAAATCCAAGGCTTCGGCCAAGGTTTTCACCAGCAAAGTCTTAGCCAATCCGGGAACGCCTACCAGCAAACTGTGGCCATTGCACAAGATCGAAATCAAAAGGTTATCAATCACCTTTCTCTGACCTATGATGACCTGGGCCATGGAGGTTCGGATATCCGCTAATCGGGCCTGCATCTGCTCGGCCGCGGCAACATCCGAAGAGGGGGGGGATTTCATCATTTCCAATAACGAATTCGGGTTAACTAAGATATCGATGGGATCGGGGCAACCCATTTTATCCCAAGAAAAATTTGACGGTAAGTTCCATTATTTTAGGGGAACAAACAAATACGATCCCATGGATATTACGTTGAAAGAAGCCCAGGAAAAAGTCGATAACTGGATACGAACTTATGGCCTGCGATACTTTTCGGAGCTGACCAATCTTGGCATTCTGCTAGAGGAAGCCGGAGAGCTGGCGCGCATTATGGTGAGAAAATACGGGGATCAATCCGCGAAGGAAAACGAGGACGAAGGGGCGCTTGCCGAAGAAATGGCCGATATACTCTGGGTTCTCTTTTGCCTGGCAAATCAAACAGGTACAGACTTGCAAGCGGCTTTTCATGCAAGCATGGAAAAGAAAACGCAAAGAGATGCAAACAGGCACAAGCAAAATCCAAAACTGCGAAAAAGAACCTAGGAAGGACGCTAATCACTTGAAATCTCCCGAACGCCAAACGTCAACCCTGGCCCAAAGAGGTGGACGGCAGCGGTCCACCAAAATCGAGTAGGAATCAGGGGATTAGTTCCCCTGCTGTCCTCTCACACCACCGTGCGTACCGTTCGGTACACGGCGGTTCCTTAAGTTTTGAACCTAACCTTTTGGTAAATAGGTTCCTTGAGGTGGTTTTCAGTCATCCAGCCAAAAGTCCGCCCTCCCACATAGCCTTCGGATGCCGTCCTATTCTTTTGTGGCCAGGTCTCCCGATTACGGGAGATTTTCTGCGTTCTGCCTTTCTTATGGTGACTTTCATTCATCTGCTCAAACTTAAAGTTCAACCCTTCCCCAGTTAAGTCGTCAC
>CAZYEZ010000030.1:0-17500 GCA_964646775.1 uncultured Chitinophagaceae bacterium
AAGCAAGGTCATAGATTGCCCGATTAAGGGAAATGAGAACTCATAATGCGAATTACGAGGGAAATTTGGGGCGTTTAGTTCAACGAAACGGGTTAGTTATTTAGCAACCCCTAAGCAGTAAAGCGCCTATTCAGGTTTTAAAATGAGAGGATTGACTTGCCTCCCTTCGAGCCCGCCGCATGGGGCGGGCAGAAACCATGCATTCTACCTCTATTTTCGGCCAACAATTAGACGAAGGAATCCCGCCTTCTCCTGGCCGCGGTGGAGTAAAAGGGTATATACGCCCGTACTCAGGCCCGAAGCGTTTATTCTAGCCCTTCCCCGGGCATCCAGGCGCAGTTCCTGCTCCCATAAAGTCTTGCCTTCCATATCCACAATCTGACCCCTTAGGGTTTGATTTTTCCATTCCGCATCTTCCGCGACCAACCAGAAGTTCCCATCACTGGGATTCGGAGATAAGTAAAAGGCAGGAATGGCATAAGGGATCAGGGAGCTTATCCGATTCGTTGTGTCCTGGCTTGTATCGGCAGCCGGTACGGATCCTTGCTTAGGCGACTTCCATAAGCCTCTACCGTATGTGGAAGCCCAAATCTCCTCGTTCTGGTATTGAATAGCCAAATCCGTGACTTCAATGCTGGGAAGATTCTTCTGAAAAGGCATCCATTGGGTCGTACTGTCATCTTGGTAAAACACACCGATATTCGTCCCAACATAAAAGGTCCCGTTCGAGGTATCCAAAGCCAGGCAATGAGCCGGGACATCAGGCAGGCCAGTCGATCGTGGAATCCAGTTTCCCTGATAATACTCGGCGACTTTTTCTCCACCAAATCCGCTAAAGCTCACCCAAAATCGATGCTTATCCGTTGGGTCCACGAGAATGTCCGAGATGACCCGGGCGTAAGGGGCCACCAGCGAATCGAAGCTCGGCTTCTGACCCGGCACGAAGGAATGCGTATAATAGATTCGGTTGGAGTTCTCTGCCACCGCATAGATGGTAGAGTCGCTCGCCAAGGTCATGGCCAACCGATAAATGCTTCGATTTTGGTGGTCGGCATCGAGGTTTCGTGCGCTGACCTCAACCCAATTCGTTCCTCGATCCGGACTGAAGTATATTTTCTTATACCCGATAAGCAGGTGCTCCGGATTATGAGGACTGATGATCATAGGTGTAATCCATGCCCCTTGGCTTGGTCTGCCTATAATATTATCAGATATCATATCATCGAAATGGCCGTTAACATGCCGATAAAAATTGCCGTACTGGTAGGAAGTATAATAGATGGTCGAATCGGTGTAATCCACCTGACACTCCATACCATCTCCTCCGGTAATGTCCTGCCATCCCGAAGCAAAAAGCCCTTTTGTCCCGTTATCCTGAGCCCCAGCCAGAACCAGTCCAAAACGGGGGGCGACAGCATTGCGGTAAAACTGGGTAATACCCATTCCATTCGTTCGGTCCCTCCAAATCTGTGAAGTGAAGTTATCCGTATAATAGACACCTCCATCATTGCATTCAAACAAGCGATTGGGAACCAGGGGGTGGAAGCGATGGGCATGCTTGTCGGCGTGCACTTCCGCCACACCGGGGAGTTGCGCCCACCACTGATTGGCCAGGGTCCAGGTTTTCCCAGAATCCAGTGAATAGTGCGAATTTACCCCTCCGGCAATTACCTGAGCCGGATTACTGGGGTTGATCTCTAAACTTAGATCATACCAGCCTTGGTTGCCACAAGAGGTAGGGCGGAGGGCATTATGCGAGGACAATAAATCCCCCGAGCACCCTACCGGCATGTATAGGGTTTGAAAACTGGCCCCCGCATCCATGGACCGGTATATGCCATGGAGCCCTCCGGTAGAATTGACGGCAATGGCCATGACCAAATCGGGAATCGAAGGTGTGACCGCCAAGAGAATCCGTCGCATATTCTTCACCGTATTTGACATCGACCAAGTCTGGCCCCCATCGACGGAAAGATAAACGTGACCGGCATTAACTCCGTAGGTCGTGCCATATAGGATATTGGTATCCGTAGGATGGTAGATTACCTGCTTGAAATTCCCGGACGCCACCTGGGTCCAGTGTATTCCTCCATTGAAGGATTTGTACATCCCTGCGCTGGTCGCCAGGCAAAGGGACTGCGTGTCCAGCGGATTCATAACCATACTATTGGTCAGGCGAAGCTGGCTGGGGTTCCAGCTCAGGCCGGTAGTATGCCAGTTCGCCCCTCCGTCAACGGATTTCAGTACACCCAAGCTATAGGTGTCGCTGGCATCCCGGTCCCCGGTAAGCAAATACATAGTCCGGGGATTTAGGGGGTTGACCACCAAATCGGAAGTTCCCAAAATGGGCAAATCTTCGGTCAACGAAGTCCATGTTTGACCATTGTCCCGGGTCTCCCATAATCCGCCCCCCGCCGTGCAGACCCAATACCAGTCTGGCTGAACGGGATGGAACCGGATTTCATTAATCCTTCCAATGCCCGCATAACCTCCATCTGAAGTGGTCGGCCCCATAAAAGTCCAGTCGGCAGCAGAGCCCGCCGTGGTTTTTGATGCCGCAGCCAAATGGCGAAATCGCTGCCATTCCTCCATAGTCTTAGCCCGGGAAACGAGGTTCCCGTCCTGGTCGGTCTGACTCTGCCAATACCATAACCATCGATCAAAATGATAGTTGGGTCCTTCACGCACCACTCGGCCACTGCGAATAGCCGCATCCGCAGCTCCTTCCTGCTCCCGAATATAGTTGTCAACGATGGACTTTAAGGGGACCGGTTCCTGGTTATCCCCCGCAATATGGTATTGGGCGGTCATGATTCCGGGGGTCGAGACCATCGAAACGCAGACCAGCCAGAATTTCCAAAGCTTTGAGGAAAAAGTATTTATCATAGAATTTTGATTAAAATGCTTCCGCAATATACGCGATTTAGCTATTTGTTAACCACCTCTATTTGCCTGGAACTTGCATTTCATGTTCGCATAAACATATTGACCAGCGAAAAGAGTTAATAAGCGATTATGGCAAAGCTCAAGCCAGCGTCGGTGGCATGAAATCCCCCCAAGGGGCGAGGCCAGCAATGGTTCGGGGAAGGCCGGCTTCATTTCATTTTATCGGGCATCCATATTATCTTTGAGCCAAAATCTACCTTATGCCTGCTAAAATCAAACCCACGGGAAAACAAAAGCGTAATTTCTTGCTGCATTTCATTGTCTTTGCGATTGTTTCCGTCCTATTGTGGACTACGTATAACATGGGCAGTGACGAATGGGTATATCCATGGCCGGCATGGATCACGGCCGCTTGGGGTCTATCCCTGATCGGGCATGGTTGCCTGGTTTATACCAGTTACGAAGACAAGGGGTATGACGTATACGAACAACAGGAAAAACACGGATAATTCGCGCGGCCTGCCTGAGCGTTTTATGCAAAAATCAAGGCAGGTTCCCCAAGCTCCGGCCGAGATAGGCATGGACGAAGATGCTGGAGAACCCGCCCTCCATAAAGGTTTATTTCGGGATCATAGTTTTATGCCCTGTTTGGATTTCCCCTTGACGCTGTCAGGGGGATTTTTGTATACCCCTCTCCCCTTTCCGCCCTAAGACCCAGGCGGAAATCGCGGAGCTCCTTGCTTTCAATACCCTACGAATATTGCCACCGATGGAAACCAATCGCTACCAGAAACTTCAGCAGCAGTACCAGGCTTTACAATCTGAGAAAGCCCGCATCGAGGTACTGCTTGAAATGGCCATGGAGGTCCGAAACTTTGACGCGGACCGAGCCTTGATCCTCGCCGATGAAATCATTGCCCGATCCGAAAGAGAAGAATACCTGCTTGCTAAAGGAAGGGGACTCAACATCAAGGGATGGTGTTATTGGCAAAAAGGAGACTATGATGAAGGCATTGCCATGCTCAAAGCTTCTCTGGATATTGCCCACCAGCTAAAGAACAAGCCGCTGGAAGCCCGGGTCCTGAATAATTTTGGAAACATTTATCGGGATAAGGGCGATCTGGCAGAGTCGCTCCATTATTTTGACAATGCCCTGGCCATCAATGAAAGCCTGGGGGACGAAGTCGCCCAATCGGTAAACATGGCTTCCATTGCCTACCTCCACTACGACCTCAACGACTATTCGAATGCCCTGGAATTTGCGCTGCGATGTCTCCCTGTTTTTGAAAAAGCCAATGACGTCCATCGCCTCACGCTACTCTACCATATCCTTGGGAACATTCACTTTAAAAAACAGCAATATGCCGACGCCTTAAAATATTTTGAAGAGAATCTTGACCATTCGGAGCCGGATACGGTCATGCACGTCATGGGTATTAGCGGACTGGGGAAGGTTTATTACAAAATGAACAACCTCGACTATGCCGAAAAATTCCTGACAGAAGCCCTGGAAAAAGCCGAGGAGCTGGGAAGCGTTGAAGTACAAATCATTGCCCAGTTCTACTTGGGAAAGATTGCCTTCTCCCTGAATGATACCGAAAAGGCCCTAAAGCTTATGCATTCGGCCTTCAATCTTTCGGATGAATACGAACGGAAACATGATGCCATGAGCATCCATGAAGCCCTATCCGATATCTACGATCATATTCAAGACATTCCCAAGGCCTATCATCATCTGAAGGAATATGAGCGGCTGAAAGAAGAGATTTTCCACCAGACGACTTTTAATAAGCTTCGAAACCTGCAGACCCGGCAGCAGATTCAGCTGGCAAAAAAGGAAAAGGAGGTCGCCGAAAAAACCGCCAACCTTAAGCAGCAGTTTTTGGCCAATATGAGCCATGAGATTCGGACCCCCATGAATGCCATAGTTGGGATGACTCAACTGCTGTTGAACCTAGACCCAGGGCCTCGGGAGCTAAAATACCTTCAGGCCATCAAAACCTCCGCCGATAATTTGCTGGTCATCATCAATGACATCCTAGATCTTTCACGCATCGAAGCCGGAAAAATTGAAATCGAAGAAACCGACTTCGAAATCCGGGAAGTCTTACACAGCGTCAAAGACATGCTGATCTTAAAAGCCGAAGAGAAGCAGATTACCTTCCACTACCAGGTGGAAGACCAGATTCCCACCCGGCTTGTTGGCGACCCTTCCCGGCTCAATCAGATCCTCATCAACCTGGCCGGAAACGCCGTTAAATTCACCAACGAAGGCGGGGTTGAGATCCATGTCAAAACCTATAAGCAGCATGAACAGCGCCACTGGATTCAATTCGATATTATCGACACGGGTATCGGTATCGCCCCGGATTATGTCGAGAAAATCTTTGAAAGCTTTACCCAGGCGGGCACCGATGTGGCCCGGCAATATGGTGGCACGGGACTGGGCCTGACCATTTCCAAAGAGCTGGTGGAGCTCATGGGCGGGCAAATCTCCGTGGAAAGCGAGCTAGGAAAGGGAACCACATTCACCGTCATCATTCCCTTTGCTGCCTCGCGGCTCATCCATACAACTCGCCAGGCACCCCGGGTCAACAAGGCGGTGATGGACCGACTCAAATCAATTCGGCTTCTCCTGGTCGAAGACAATGAGTTTAACCGAATGGTTGCGGAGGACACCCTCAAAGAAATGCTTCCCGAGATCCAGATCACGGTGGCCGTCCATGGAAAAGAGGCCGTAGATTACATGCGGACCCAACCCTTCGATTTGGTCTTAATGGATATCCAGATGCCAATCATGGATGGGGTGGAAGCCACACGGAAAATTCGAGAAGAACTTCCCGAACCCGCCAATAAAGTGAAAATCATTGCCATGACCGCCAATGTGCTTTCCGAAGACGTGGAGCGGTATTTGCAGGCCGGTATGAATGCCTATGTATCCAAGCCCTTCCACACCGAAGAGCTGCTGCTTAAGATGGCCAGCGTGCTTATTAACGGAGCGGCCAACTTACAGGAAAACCCTAAAGCGGAAGCCAAGGATCCCTCGGCTTCCCGACCGATTCCCGAGCAGGTAACCCAGATGAAATTCCTGGCTCAGTTCACCGCCGGCGACCAGGTCAAGAAAATGAAATACATCCGCATGTTCCTTGAAAATGGACCTCGGCTTATCCGGCAGGTAAGAGAAGCCCTCGAATCTGAAAACTATGGCCAGCTCAAAATTGCCGCCCATTCCCTGAAACCTCAGCTATCGTATATGGGGATTCGGGAAGAAGACTCCCGCATATTTCTAATCGAACAGATTGCGGATCAACCTGCCCATCGGGAGCGTCTGCCCGACCTGGTCGACTATCTGGAAAAAATCTGCGAAAAAGCCTTTGCAGAACTAAAACAGGAGATCGGCGATTAGTCGGCGCCTTTTCTCTTTTTGAAGAAATGTTTGTTTTTTTCTGTTTTTTCTCTATTTTTCTAAATATTCTACAAAGAAGCATCTATGGCCACCGGAAACAACCGTTACATTTTTCTCGTCGATGACGAACCCTTTCAGAATGAGATGCTGAAGGACTTTCTCTCCGAACGCTTTATCCATCAAATAAAAGTCTATGAAAACGGAGAAGAGGCGCTCAAGCACATGCATTTGCAGCCCGAAATCATTGTCCTGGACTTTCATCTAAATGCCAACAACCCCGAAGCCATGAATGGGGTGGAAGTCCTCAAGCGAATGAAAGAAGTCCATCCACATGGTCAGGTGGTGATGCTCAGCGGCCAGGATAAGATCGAGGTGGCCATCGAAAGCATGAAGTTCGGTGCCTATGACTACGTGGTAAAAGGTGAGACGGCCTTTTCTCGAACGGAAAATATCATCAACAATATCAGCGAGCTGCGAAAAGCGCACAATATCAACAAGGCATACCGAAAAACGATTCTAGTCCTGGGGCTTATCATCGCCGGAATTATCGCGCTTTCCATATACCTTTACTATACGGGCGCCTACAAAAGCCTCTAAGAAAAAGGACTTGGCTCCCCATTTTATTTATCGTTACCAGGCAAAATCATCGTATTTTGTCGCCTAGGAAATTTTGCTTTCATGAAACTAGCTCAACGACTGGAGCGCATCACGGAACCACAAACCATAAAAATGGCCAAGCTCGGCAGAGCCCTCAAAGCCCAGGGACACGCCGTCATTGACCTAAGTATCGGAGAACCCGATTTTAAAACCCCAGATCATATCTGCGAGGCGGCCGCAGAGGCCATGAAAAAAGGCTACACCCGCTATACGCCCGTGGCGGGCATCGCGGAGCTTCGCCAGGCCATTCGCCATAAGTTTCAAAGGGACAACGACCTGTTATACGAAGTCGACGAAATCCTGGTTTCTACCGGCGCAAAACAGTCTTTGGCCAATGCCATCTTAAGCCTCGTGAACCCAGGGGACGAAGTGCTTATCCCCGCGCCTTACTGGGTTACCTACAAAGCCTTGGTTAACCTGGCAGAAGGTCAGCCTCGGATTTTGCCCACGACCGTGGAAAACCAATACAAACTCCAGGCTGAAGACCTGGAGAAAAGCATTCAGGCCCATACTCGGCTTTTTATTTTTTCCTCGCCCTGTAACCCAAGTGGCAGTGTCTATTCCCAGCAAGAGTTGGCCGCCCTGGTTGAAGTTTTTAAAAAGCATCCTCAGGTCTGGATCATTAGCGACGAAATCTACGAGTACATCCAGTTTCAGGGTGCACACCATTCCATTGCCCAGTTTTCAGAAATACGGGATCGGGTCTTGGTCGTCAACGGCATGTCCAAAGGATTCGCCATGACCGGCTGGAGAATCGGATACATGGCCGGACCGCGCCCCCTGATTCAGGCGGCCGAAAAACTTCAGGCCCAGTTCACTTCCGGGGCCAATTCCATCGCCCAGTGGGCAGCCGTGGCCGCCCTTTCCAGCGACTTAGGTCCTACCCAGGCCATGTGTGACGCCTTCAAAGCCAGATCTGAGTTTGTTTACGAAGCCCTTCGGTCCACGGCGGGGGTTAAAATATCTCCCCCTCAGGGCGCCTTTTACGCTTTTCCGGATATGAGCGCTTTTCTGGGCACCACGGAAGCACTGAAGACCGATGAAGACTTGTGCCTGCATCTGCTGCATGAGGCCCATGTGGCGACCGTTGCCGGTTCCGCCTTTGGCCAGCCTGGATGCCTGCGAATTTCCTTTGCCAACTCTATGGAAAACCTGGAGGCGGCTATGGATCGCATCAAAACGGTATTAGGTAAGATCCCTTTAGAAGACTAGCAGATTAGCAGATTAACAGATTAGCAGGTTCCTGACCTCCACCGAGGCAGAATCAATCCTCCCCTTTGCTCTCGGAACCACCGCCTGACTGCTCCGATTCGGGCGCATAGCGTCGGATCATGCGCTGATATATGGAATCCAGCAAAACCGGGCGGGCCGCATACCAGGCCATCGCCTGCTCGAACTCCTCGGGATCCAGGTCGTGGTGTGCGAAAATTTCCTGATAAAACACGTAAAGGCTGTCGAGGTTTTTATTGGCCCATCGCTGGCTGCTATCCGGGATCATGGCGCTATAAACCTCCGCCTCATGCATATCAGAAAGGATCCTCTCCATCCGCTCTGCGGGAATCGGAGGCGGTTCTTCCTGCTTGCAGGATCCCAGACTCAGCCCCAAAGAAAGTCCTAAAACCCAAATCGCTAAACCTGGCTTGATCCTTCTCATTTCAGGGCTTGATATTTTTGGGCGTTGGGAACATCCATCTGTTGAAGCATGGTTATGTATATGCCGCGCTGCTCCCGGGGTTGCTGCGCAAGAATCGAAGTGATCTCATCGGATTTCGCGTTAAAAAAGAACTGCAAAAGGATAGACCCCGGATTGTCTTGGTGGAGTTGGCGGAGTTTAACCAGCCCTTCCAGGATGGTTTTCCCAGCTTTCTCTGGGTCCTCGAACATCTGGTCGAGTCCCTCCCGATGGTAGGCATACCAGAAATCACGCAGGGGCTTAAACCGTGGACTCAAAGCCTGGTCGATCAGCCAGTAACGTCCATCGGGCTCCGTGGCCTTCCATCCCGGGATCGAGGCCCCCTGTTCCGGCGCATTCTGAACAACATGCTGGGCCTTCTTAAACCAGGGTATTCCCCCTTGGGGTGCAAAGCTCTCATAGTCGAGTCCAATGATTAAGTAAGCATAAAACGCCAGCATGGCGGGCAGATTAGAAGCCATGGGATCGCTTCCCGAGACTCGATTTTCCTCAAACTGAATGGGGATAAACGGAGAATACCGAAATCGGAGATTGCGATCAACATAATTGACCAAAGGACTATTATAATTGGAGTTATAGACCGGACGGGAGGCAGAAATATTCATGGTTCCCTCATAAATATCCCCCTCGGTAACCTTGGTCAGGTTGAATAGAATATTGCATTCAATCTTTTCGGCGGGATCCCAGGTATCCGTCGTCCAGCGCCGATTCGACAGAAACTCCTGAATGGAGCGCTCCATGCCCGTGAACACATCCCGATCGATTCCCTGAATCTTCTCGTGGAGAATGCGAACCTGAACTTGCAGCTCCTGAGCGCGCAACCCTTCCAAGGACGCCAGGAAACTGATCCATAAAACCAGACTAGATAAAATCCATTTCATAAGCCACGTAGTCTACAATCTGGCGAGCCAAAACTTTTTTTGTATCCAAAGCCAGGGCCTTCACCGGCCCAAGCTCAGGAATCAAGGTCACTTTATTCGTATCGCCCCCGAACCCCGCCCCTTCGTCTTCCAAGGAATTCAGGATGATCAGGTCCGCATTTTTAGCCCGCCGCTTCGCTTTGGCATTCTCCAAAACATGATCGGTTTCCAGGGCGAAGCCTACAAGGAGTTGACCCTCTTTCTTCATCGTGCCCAGCTGCGCTAGAATATCGGGATTGCGGACCAAGGAAAGGGATAACGTTTCTTTGTCCTTTTTTATTTTGCTTCCTTCCTGCCGGGCAGGCCGGAAGTCCGATACGGCAGCGGCCATAATCGCCAGATCCGTCTGAGGGAACAGATCCAGGGCCTGGTCATACATTTCTTGGGCAGAGATCACCGGATATACCTGGATTTGCGAACCCTGCGGCCGGAGGGCGGAGGGGCCTAAAATCAAGTCTACTTGCGCGCCTCGGCTCGCCAGCTCCTCGGCCAGGGCAATCCCCATCTTACCGGTTGAAAAATTGCCGATAAACCGGACCGGATCCAATCTCTCATAAGTCGGACCCGCGGTGAGAAGCACCCGCTTCCCTTGCCAGTCTTGACCCGGGTTAGGGCGAGAAAACATATCGGAAAGGTATTGAATGATCTCCGCGGGCTCGGCCATTCGACCATAACCGGTCAAACCACTGGCCAGTTCTCCAAAACCTACGGGGATCATCTGAACGCCCCGGGCCTCAAGCAAGCGGAAATTAGCCTGAGTTGCGGGATGTTTCCACATATCTTCATCCATGGCCGGAGCTAGGCAGACCGGGCAGGTGGCCGATAAGTATACGGCTAGGATTAACTGATCGCAGAAGCCATAGGCCATTTTGGCCATGGTATTGGCGGAACAAGGCGCCACCAGCATCAGATCTGCCCACCTTCCTAGAGCAACGTGGTTATTCCAGGCCTCCCCATCGGCAATCTCTGTGAGCACGGGATGGCCTGAGACGGTCGAAAGACTAAGCATGGTGACAAACTGAGCGGAAGACTCCGTAGCCAGTACGCGAACTTCGGCCCCCTCTTTACGCAAAAGGCGGACCAAAGACGGCGTCTTGTAAGCCGCTATGCTTCCCGTGATGGCCAATATGATTTTCTTACCTTTTAGGCTCATTGCAAACATCATTTAATGGACGGTATCCCCGGTTTCCATTCCGATTGCAAGGTAATTTTTTTTCCCGAGCCCAGCGGAACTGGGGGTCACGCTTCCAACCAGACTCAGGCACCCGAATAAAACAGATAATATAAAAAGCCCCAGGCCACCAACGCTAGGAGTAAGAGTAAGGCCACCCATCCGCTGATTTCAAGGTTCCGATTCAAAGGTAGCCGACGCCGCCGCCCCCTGTCCCTGCGAATCTGCTGCAATCGCCGACTTAACCTTTTTTGAGCGCGACGCCGATGCGTGGCAGAGAGACCCATCCACCCCTCTACCGCATCCCAAAGCTCCGGATGTCGATCTAAATATGCCTCAACCTCTCGTTCCTTTTCCACCGGTAGCTTCCGGTTCAAGTAATCGAAGAGTAGACGATGATCCGGTGTCTTCGGTCCTGGATCGCGGGCCTGTTCGTTTTTATCCGGTTTCATGTTTTTCCCTCCCTGTTTTTCTGCCAGCGAATCTTCAGGTTGCGCCGACCATTCTGGATCGCCGATTTGACGGTCCGAAAATCATAGTCCGTTCTACGCACGATATCCATATAGCTACTTTTTTCCAAGTAGAAGAGCCGCAGGCAGGTCGCCTGAACGGCGGGAAGCCCTTCCAAAATGGCCAGCAGTTCTTCGGGGGCTGGCGCCTCCTCCCCATCCAGCATATAGGGAGCCATCCCGGGACTTGGATCGGGATCCCTCAGCTCTTCGTGGTCTAAGGTCAAGGTTTCCCAAGTTTTTTTATGATCCCGCAACCATTTGAGGCAATAATTCTTCATAACAACCATAAGCCAAGCTCTAAAGTCGCGGATTCCTTGAAGATCGGCATGACTGAGTACCTGTAAAAAAACCTGAGAAACGGCGTCTTCGGCCGCCTGAGCATCACCCAGATACTTCATGGAGATCCCGTATAAAAGTGGGCTATAGCGATCCAGCAGATATCCCAACCAAGTTTTATCTCCGGTTCGAAGATAACGCTCCAGCAACGCTTGGTCGTCGATGGCTTGATGAGGTTGCTTGTTCATGATCCAGGTTCCTAAGCACCGAGGGAGGCAGAAAATCTGCGCCAGGCATCCGCTCCGAAGTTAGGGGCTTGGGCTCAAAAAACCTGAACCCTAAGCTTCCCGGGCAGAGTCCGCCGGGACTTTCTTGGGAATTTGCGCAATACACCCTAATCTTGTAGGTTTGCAGAAATTCTTTTCTAGAATCCATCATTTCAATATATGAACTTCCAACTCACTGAAGAACAGCAGGCGGTACAAATGGCCGCTCGGGAATTTGCCCGCCAGGAACTCCTACCCGGTGTTATCGAAAGAGACGAAAAACAGCAGTTTCCAACGGAGCAAATCAAGAAATTGGCCGAGCTCGGCTTTCTGGGAATTATGGTCGATCCTCAATACGAAGGAGCGGGGATGGACACCGTGTCTTATGTCCTGGCCATGGAGGAAATTTCCAAAATCGATGCCTCAACTTCCGTGTGTATGAGCGTCAACAACTCCCTGGTTTGCTGGGGGCTGGAGACCTATGGCTCAGAAGATCAAAAACAGACTTACCTTAAGGAGTTGGCCTCTGGAAGAAAACTAGGCGCCGTCCTGCTTAGCGAACCGGAAGCTGGTTCGGACGCAACCTCCCAGCGCACGACCGCCGAAGATATGGGCGACCATTATTTGCTCAATGGCACCAAAAACTGGATCACCAATGGAAGTTCTGCCAGTTATTATCTGGTCATCGCCCAAACCTATCCGGAGAAAAAGCATAAAGGGATCAATGCCTTCATCGTCCATAAGGACTGGCCAGGCGTCAGCGTCGGCGCTAAAGAAAATAAATTAGGTATTCGGGGGTCCGACACCCATAGCATCATGTTCCAGGATGTGAAAGTTCCCAAGGAAAACCGGATCGGCGAAGATGGATTTGGATTTTCCTTTGCCATGAAAGTTTTGGCCGGTGGTCGCATTGGTATTGCCGCCCAGGCCCTGGGTATCGCCTCCGGCGCCTATGAGCTGGCCCTGCGCTATGCCAAAGAAAGAAAAGCCTTCGGCACGGAGATTGCCAACCACCAAGCCATTGCCTTTAAACTGGCGGACATGGCTACGGCAGTGGAGGCGGCCCGGCTTCTTTGCCTGAAAGCGGCCTGGGACAAAGATCAAGGGAAAGACTATACCCTGTCTGCATCCATGGCTAAACTCTATGCTTCGGAGATCGCCCAATGGGTAACCAGCGAAGCCGTACAAATACACGGTGGATATGGATACGTAAAAGAATTCCACGTGGAGCGGTTGATGCGCGATGCCAAGATCACTCAGATTTATGAGGGCACCAGCGAGGTACAGAAGATCGTTATTTCTCGTTCGGTGCTGAAATAAGGGAATCATGAACCCTGCGCCCGACCCTGACTGAGTCGGCTCGTCCTGTTATCAAAGTCCCAAAATTCTTTATCTCTTCATACGGGTTTGAGCCAAGTATGTGGAAATAAGACTACCTTTGCGCCTCATTTAACGATCATTTATTTAATGAATTCATTTTCGAGCTTCTCATTACGAGAAGAATTAACTCGTGCCGTAACCGACATGGGGTTTATTCAACCCACTCCCATTCAGCAGAAAGTTATCCCCGCCCTCTTATCTCAACCTTCAGATATTATCGCCCTTGCGCAGACGGGAACCGGAAAAACCGCCGCCTTTGGATTGCCCTTACTGCACCATTTAGACTTTGACCAAAGGGATGTCCAAGCCTTGATCCTCAGTCCAACCCGTGAGCTGGGTATGCAAATCCAGGAAGAAATGACCAAATACGGTCAATACATTCCAGGGTTTCGTTCCGTCGCCGTTTACGGAGGCGTATCGATCTCCGGGCAGATTCGGGAAATTAAAGCCCGCCCTCAAGTCATCGTTGCAACCCCGGGTCGACTTATTGACTTGCTGGAACGAAAGGTCTTGAACTTAGATCAAGTCAAATACCTCATTCTAGATGAGGCCGACGAAATGTTGAACATGGGATTTCGGGAGGACATCGAATTGATCCTCTCCATTACTCCCCAACGCCAGTCCACCTGGCTTTTTTCGGCCACCATGAATGCCGATGTTCGTCGTATTGCCAAAAAATTCATGGAGGAATGGGAAGAGTTTTCAGTGGCCCAAGCCAATGTAACCAACGAAAACATCGAACATCGATATTTCGTGACTCAGCACCATCATCGTTTTGAGACCTTGCGCCGCCTTCTGGATGTCAATCCGGGGATCTATGGAATCATCTTCACCCGAACCCGTCAGGACTGTCAGGACATCTCTGAAAAACTCATGCGCCTGGGTTATGCCGTGAGTCCTCTCCATGGAGACATGGACCAAAAAATGAGGACAAGGGTCATGGATCGCTTTAAAGCGCGTGCCCTCCAGGCCATCGTTGCCACCGATGTGGCGGCCCGAGGCATTGATGTCCAGGACATCACCCATGTCATCAATTATGAGCTTCCCGATGACCCCGAGGTCTATACCCACCGTTCGGGCCGAACGGCCAGAGCGGGAAAATCTGGGATCTGTTTGTCGATCGTCTCGCCGCGCCAGATTCAGAATCTCCGCCAGATCGAAAGGATCGTCAAATCTCGATTCCAGAAATCGGAGATTCCTAGTGGCACCGAAGTGGTCAAGAAACGCATCGACCATTTCTTGACCATGGTGAGCAAAGCCCAACCCGGAGATGATTTCCAGGCAATAAGCCAAGAATTTCTCCAAACAGCTCTGGAAACCATGGAACCCAAGGAACTGCTTCAAAAGCTTCTTTGGCTCCATATGCAGGACACCATGGATGCATACCGGCATGCCGATGACCTCAATGTCACCGTCCATGCGCCCCGCTCATTGACGGGGGGGTCTTCCCGCTCCGTACGCTTGTTTATAAACCTGGGTCAAAAAGACGGAATCCGAGGGCCCGAAGATTTGATTGCCCTGATCCAGGAACACACCGATCTGGAGCCTTCTATGCTCCAGCGGATAAGCGTAAAAGAATTAAGCAGCTACTTTAACGTCAATCCTTCGGCTGCAGAACTTATTCTCGCCGCCCTCCCCTCTCGAAAGTTTAAAGGTCGTCGGATTCGGGTCAATGAAGCCGAGTCGCGCAGTTTTGATCGGCCTCGCCCCGGCGGAAGACCCGTTTCACGAAAATCGGGTTCCTACGGCTATGGTGGCGGAAAAGGATCTCGCTCCCGGCATTAAATTCAGGCGATATTTAATCGATAGTCCTACGATCTGGCAGCCAACGCAGCGCGTCATATATCCTTTTTTTACCCTCCATTTCGGTGGTTTATGACTACTGAAATGGATTTTTTATTCGACGCATAACAAAACATTAGCATCTAGTGTGCCTGTTTCCGGGCTAAATAGACTATTTTGCAGTTTGAATTTATGGATATGATGAAAACCATAGGCCTTTTTATGCTGAGTTTTATGCTCAGTTTCGTTTGCCTGGGCCAGGGCCGTCAGATCACCAACCCTTTGCTCGAAGAAGGAATTGCCAGTTACTACCATGACAAGTTTGTGGGTCGGCCTACTTCTACCGGCGAGATTTTTGAAAACGATCGGTATACCGCCGCCAGCAATACGCTGGAACTCGGAACCTATGTGAAAGTAACCAACCTGTCCAATCAGCGCACGATTTACGTAAGAATCAATGACCGCATGCACAAAGACAACAAAAGGGTGATTGATCTTACCAGGCTGGCTGCCCAGGAACTCGGATTTATTCGCCAAGGAATCACCAAGGTCCGCGTAGACCGCGTACCTGAATCAGAAGCGGCTCCCGCCATTCTGAGCCAGCGGGAAAAACGAGGGAACCTTGGAACACCACAGCGGCTATAAGCCGTCGCAAGTCGGGGAACGAGGGCATTGTTAGCAACGCGCATCTCCAAGCTCTCTCCCAACATCTATGGGGCCTCGGCTTGGACCCTGCGATGACCATGTTACCCATTCAAATACACCATAGCTTATACATTCAATCGGTCGAAGGAAAAGGATGGGGGGTATTTTCTAAGATCGACCTGGAAGCGGGCTGCATTATCGAATGTTCTCCAGTGCTCATTCTATCTCCCGAAGACTCGGGTTGGGCAAAAATGACGGCCATCTTTGATTACCTCTTCGACTGGAATCCAGAGACGACCTCCCAGACCTGCGTCGCATGGGGATACCTGTCGATGTATAATCATAGCCCCGAGGCAAACTGCGCCTATGCCATGAACTATGCAGAAGGCACCATGCATATTGAGACCTTAAGGAAGGTTCCCGCCCATACAGAGCTAACCATTAACTATCATGGCGACTTCGATGACAAGCGACCGGTTTGGTTTCCATTGGCCGGGTCGCGGCCTGAATAATCCGGACCCAACCGGATTTGTCGGTAAGGTTTTTTTACCTGCTTATAAAACCTCATTATGTGGACAGAAGTGGATCATGCATTGTACAAAAAGTTCTTGTTCGCTAACTTCAGCGAAGCCTTTGCCTTTATGACCCGGGTAGCCCTGCTGGCCGAATCAGAACAACATCACCCTCGCTGGATGAATGAATGGAATCAGGTTGCTATATGGCTCCAAACCCATGACGCGGGGAACATAATTACGGAGAAGGACCGTTCCATGGCCCGAAAAATCGATCAATTGGTCCCGAAGGACTCGGGCAGCTAAGGTCCTTGAAAAGCGGAAAGCTATGCAGAGGGAAACTTAGGCTTCCCCGGCTTCGACCCCTCTCCCTAACAAATTGTTGACAAAAAGGGACAGAATGGTCCCCGTCCGCTTCCCCAGGCTTTCTGGTTCAAAAACGAAGAATTGGCGCCCAGTCCCGGTTTACGGAGCATAGAGCCGATGCTCGGAATAGCGCGCTTTAATGGGTATGATTTTTTTTCTTCTACCTGGGTAATATATGGAAAATCCAAAAACGAGCAAGATGGAAGAAAAAAGATTAAAGGAATTAATAGAGCAGACTTTTGAGCGCATTTCCTGCCCGTTTCGGTCACTGGGATTCTACAACGAGATCTATCAGGCCATGTCTAAGGCCTTTGAGCTCGGGAAGCAACAACCAAACCTCTCCGATTCCCTCAGCCCAATGCGCGGAGAAGCGCATCGTTTAAGCGCCGAGGGGATGTATTTTAATGCACCTCGGCAGCAAATAGGTATAGGGCCGCGACCTCATCCAAAGGATTGGTCTGATTTTGCTGGGGATGAGCAAAATGTTTGGGCGGCTTGGGTCGATGAAATTTCTGACGGGGAACGCCGTACCTAGGCAGGCAGGAACTCATTGCGAAGCTCAAAACGAGAGCAAAAAAGAGGGTGTGCGTAGTAAACTTCATCATTTAGGACTTTTTCCAATAAAGTATTTCAGGGCGGTTTTCAGGGCGGTTTTTTGAAACGGAACGTTTCTGAGAAACTAAAATACATAGAAGCGGCTGATTCGCCAAATCCTTCCCAAATCCCTGCAGAAGCGATGCGAGGATTTCAAAAGAGCAGAGAAACGGCAGCGAAAGGGCAGAGAAGCGCCCTTCCCTCTTTGCCCTCTTTGATCGCTTTGCCCACCTAAAGTCGCCCTAGATCGCCTTAACCCACATTGCGCACTTTTATAGAAAACCCACTTTTCTCGGACTTTTTCATATATTTTTTCCAGTCAACAGTCGGCTTAAACTGGCTTTTCACTACGCATGCCGCCGAAAAAGGACTCCTTTTGCCTTCATTTTGCCGTTTTCCTTGCTGCAAAACCATTTTGATACACTTCCTCGTTG
>CAZYEZ010000031.1:0-17030 GCA_964646775.1 uncultured Chitinophagaceae bacterium
CAACATCCCCACCTGGACCGATGGCTGGAAATCAGTCCAGAGGCCTTTCGCAGTGCTTTCCGCCATTCCCCCATCAAAAGGACCAAATGGAAGGGCTGGCAACGGAATCTCAGAGCCCTGCAATCCGGAAATCAGGATGGGGGTCCCCATTGCTAGCTTTGCTAGACCCTTTAGACCCTATTGGTTCCTCCCTCCCAGCATGGGAACAAAAACAAAGTCTCCAAAAGACTCCAATGGAAGAGTATTCCCTTCGGCGTCTTTGCGAAGTCGTACCATGGTCTGTCCCTGCTCTCCTCCGATGGGAGCCACCATAACACCCCCCGGTTTGAGTTGATCGACAAGCTGTGGGGGGATTTCCGGGGCTCCGGCGGTTATGAGTATGCGATCGAAAGGCGCATAGGAAGGAAGCCCCTGGTATCCATCGCCATAAAACCGTTTCAAGCTGGGATAGGACTTCAAGAAGAAAAATGCATTCAGTTGATCATAGAGGCTGCGCTGACGCTCCATGGTGAACACCCATGCCCCCATTTCCGCCAGAACGCAGGCTTGATAACCGGAGCCGGTACCAATCTCAAGTACTTTATCGAATTTTCTTACTTCCAGCAGCTGGGTCTGGAAGGCCACGGTAAAGGGCTGAGATATGGTCTGACCCGCCGATATCGGAAAGGCCCGGTCTTCATAGGCGATCCGCTCAAAGGCAGGATCCAGAAAGAAGTGACGGGGAATGGCTTCCATGGCCGCCAAAACGCGCTCGTCGTGAATTCCTTTTTCCCGAAGAGCCCCTACCAGCTTCCTCCTCATTCCCTTTTGCAAATAGGTATCCAGCCGGGGTTGACGATTAATCATAAGCAAATATAGACCGACGCGGCGGTATAAAAAATGGGCAGGCGCTTTCCCTGACTTCCACAGGGCGGCAATCCTGGGGCATCGGGCTTAGTTCCAATGAAAAACCAGGCCCAGTCCAGGGCCTTCGGGAAGAAGAACCGGGGCGATGCGCAGGCTCAGATCTTCGGACATGTCAAAGTTGCGAAGGTGCGCGGAGGTGACGGCATCCATGATCTGTACGGCATAACCGACCCCGGTGAGCAGAATGGTGATGTCCCGATTTTTTCGGTAGCCTTCCTGAATTTGCCTCAATCCTTCCCTATCGTATTGAGGCTCCAGATCATTTTCTGGTATCTGGTCCAGGCGCGAGACATAGGCCTTTCGGTATCGCTGATACTGTCGGGTATTGAAATCAATGAAATAGGCCGCAACCCCCAATCCCGCAGCCACCACCGGCAGTTTCCAATATTGGCGATTATAGGCCTGACCCAGGCCGGGGAACAGCGCCGAGTACATGCCGGCTCGTTTGGGATCGGGCTCAAAAATCCGTGGGGCAAAAGCCTGGTCTTCGGCAGGCATGGGGGAAATGGTTGCGGTCCCCGTATCGGTCTGGGGCACCCATGTCGTACTGGCGGTTTTTCGCTTGCCCAGGTTGACAGGCTCCGGCTCCGTCTGTCCATAAAGGGGCGAGGCAAATACAAGGCCACTGCCTAGCAGAATCATCAAGGCAAACCCGAAACAGCGAAGCGGGATGGTCATGGCGTCGAAATTACAAAAAACTATCTGCGGTTCTGCTTCCCTTTGCGCAAAAAAAGGAAATGCCGTTATTTTCTTGGGGTCTCCATGGTCAATTTACGATGCTGACGAAACAAGTCTCCGATCACCTGAACGGTTTCGGCAATATAGATATCTTTTTGGAGGTTCTTGATCCAGTCCTCATTCTTTTGAATGGAACTGCTGTCCATCTGAATCCGGGGCAGGTCGGCTTTCGGATTATAGAAAGTCAGAGGGTTGACATCCTTTTGCAATGCTTCAATTTTCTTGGCTGCCGTATTGGCTTCTTCCTGTTCTTTCCGAAACTGTGCAAGTTCCAAAGAGCGGCGATTGTCTTCATCTTGCTGCTTGATGCGGAGCGCATTTTCCTCAATAAGCTGAAAGGTTTCGTTGGCTGCAATCCGGGCTTTGCTGGCCTTAATCAGCGGGGCCACCTCGACGGGTATGGCAGCGGGCTGATAGACCGCCGGGGGAATCTCATCCCAGGGTAAAGCGGACTTCTCCCGACCCTCCCCCATGGCTATATGTCGGTAAGAATCCGGGTATTCGATGTCGGGGTCTACCCCGCGAAGCTGGGTCGATCCCCCGTTCACCCGGTAGAACTTTTGAACCGTGAGTTTCAGCGAACCGATCTCTGGGAGTTCCGACTGTCGGTTCTGGAGCCGGTGCATCCATCCGAGGTACTGATCCAGGGAAATCACTTTCTGAACGGTTCCCTTACCAAAAGTAGACTGTCCGACAATGACGGCTCTTTTATAATCTTGAAGCACGGCCGCCAGAATCTCCGAAGCCGAAGCGCTGGCCTGGTTAACCATCACGGCCAGGGGACCATCATAGATCATGCCGGGCTGGTTGTCCTGAAGCGTAATGGGGTTCGATGAGCTGCTCTTTACCTGAACGACGGGGCCCTGATCGATAAACAGACCCGCGATGTCGACCACATCACTCAAGGAGCCTCCTCCATTATAGCGAAGGTCTAAGATGATACCCCGAACGCCTTCTTCCTTGAGTTTTTCCACTTCTCGGGCTACGTCCGTACTGCTTCGCGGTCCCCCTATATTCTGAAAATCAGCATAAAATTCGGGAAGGTAGATATAGCCTACCGGCCCCCATGAAGATTCAATGATGGCCGATTTGGCAAATACATCTTCCATCAGCACCTCACCGCGGATAATAGGTATCTCTTCTTGGGCTCCGTTTACCTTCCTTACCGTCAGCCGGACTTCAGTGCCTTTCTCCCCGCGAATGATTTCCACGGCATCTTCAATATCAAATCCCTGGATATCTACCGGCTCCTCCGTTCCTTGGGCTACTTTGAGAATCTCATCTCCGGCTTTCAGCTGACCCTGCTTCCAGCAGGGGCTTCCCGGAATGATCGCCACCACTTTGATCTTGCCGTCTTCTTCTTTCAGCTGGGCTCCAATCCCAAAGAATGTCCCCGACATGGCCACGTCGAAACGCTCCTTGTCCTTGGGCGGCATATAATTGGTGTGGGGGTCTTCCACGCTGGTGATGCTATTTACATAAAGGGTAAAACGCTCAAAGTCACTAAACTTCTTGAGCCGACGGAAGTATCGCGCCTGGTTTTTCTCGACAAATTCCCTTGCCTCCATTTCCAAAGAGTCTACGGGACGCATAACGTACTGGGCAGAATCTTCTTTCTTTTTCTCTTCGGCTTTCAACAGATCCACATAGCGAACCAACGCTCGATATTTCAGATTCTTTCTCCAGCGCTCCCTGAGGTCTTCCTGGTCTTTCGTATAATCCAGCTTATCGCCATTTAACTCGACCTGCTCGGGTTTAGAGAAGTCAAAAGGCGTCTTCAACACTTCCTTCATATAAGACTCCGCCTGATCTACTCTTTGGACAAACAAGCGATTCACGTCATCGAAAAAGGCCGTGGAACCCTGGAGGATCTGATCATCGATCTGGAACTCATGGGTCTTCAGCTGTGCAATATCTTCGGCGATAAAGAATTTTTTCTCGTAATCGAGCTGACTTAGCGTTTTGCGAAACACCTGAAAGGAGAGGCTATCGTCCACCGGCCGGGGAGAGAAGTGGCCCTCCTGAACGGCAGAGACCACCGTTTTGAGGATAAAACTTCTTCTTTCCGCCTCGGTTTTCTCTGCCTGCACATAGCGGAAGGAAAAGAAGACCATGAGGATTCCCAGAACAATAGCGGGTATAAGGACCTTATATTTCATGAAATGGAGCATAAATAAAAAGCTGATCGTGGTTGAAGCGCAGAGGTGGCGGGCTCTCAAAGGGTGATCGAAGTAAAAAAGCACCCGAAAAAAAGCCGACTCTGGGCAGGTTTAAAACAATTAAAGATATCATTTTGTTCCTATCCTTCCCATTTCCTCTTCGGTTCCTGTCACTGCTTCAAAAAAACCAAACCAGGGGAATGAAAACGTATGGACAAAGATCTATTGCAATTTGAGAAAAGAAAAACAATTTAATTGTTAAACATTGGTCTGATGCATTTTGCGAGCAGGTCCCCCCAATCCCTTAATTTTGCCTTCGCAGCACAGATCAAAAACGAGCGCAAAAATAACGAGATGACCCAAAACGCGATCGAATATCACGACCTCGGCCTCATCGATTACGGGAAGGCCTGGGATCTTCAGGAAACGCTTCTTAAAGAGGCCCTTGCCATCAAAGCCAAAAACCATCGACAAACCGAGGAGCAGGAAATCACCCGGGACCGGTTGCTCCTTTGCGAACACCCCCATGTCTATACACTTGGAAAAAGTGGCATGATGGAAAACCTGTTGGTGGGCGATCGGCGCCTTGCAGAATTAGGTGTGCAGTTCTTTCGAACCAACCGGGGCGGCGACATTACCTATCATGGACCGGGACAGGTGGTGGGCTATCCGGTCTTAGACCTGGAGCATTATTTTACCGATCTGGGGCGCTATATGCGGTCCCTGGAACAAGTCATCATCGACACCCTGGCAGACTATGGGATCGAAGCTGCAAGACTGGAAGGCGCAACCGGGGTTTGGCTGGATCCAGAAGACCCCCAGCGTGCCCGGAAAATATGCGCCATGGGCGTGAAATGCAGCCGCTGGGTTACCATTCATGGCTTTGCCTTCAATGTAAATGTTGACCTCCAGTATTTTGACTGGATCGTTCCCTGCGGGATTCGGGACAAAAAAGTCACTTCTTTGGACCGGGAACTGGGTTATCGTCCAGACATAGAGGAAGTCAAGCAAAGGCTGAAGAAACACTTTGGTAAGGTTTTTTTATCTAATTTCAAGGACGGAGGGTCTCTTCCCTCTTCCTGAGCCTATGGACATGACCCGATCCTTTAACCTGAAAGACCCGAATCGTCAGAATGCGAAAACTGGACAGACTGGACAGAAAGGGCAGAAAGGAATGGTATATCACTGGGGGCCCGACTACCTGAGCGTCACCCTCAGTAGCGAGATGCCCCGCCGCATCCGCTGGTTGCTTATTGCCGAACTGCTTTTCATCACCGGGGCTGCCTCCATCATTCTCGTCCAGGCCTGGTCCATCCATATCGCCTTCCTGAATTATCTATGCATGGCCGGGGCTGCATTGCTCTACTTCATGGCCTCTTATCGGTTCATCAGTCGCCTCTACTACAAAGAACAGATGCTGGTGGATGCCGAAGGGATAACCCTGGTCTATCGAACCCCTTTTCGTCGGCAGCTGGCTTTCTGCCCCTGGGAGGAAATGGGACCGGTTCGCTATCGAGGTATGGAGGCCAAAACGGACCACCCCCTCAAAGGCAATAGCTTCGATTACCTCGGCTTTGAGACCCATGAGAACCTCACGCGTTTTATTCATCATGAGGGAAATCTTCATTTTACTTTCCAGGGAAAAGTAGTCCCCTTCGGACGCGCTTTGTATTCTTGGGATGCGGAGGATCTGATGCGAATGATTAAAATCTATTCGGGGGATCGCCTTCCCCTAGGCCCCGAATGGTCCCGCATGGCTTCCATGGAGTCGGGAGAAGCAACTTGGTAATGGAAGAGACGGCGCCTTGCAGTCCGGGGGAATCCATCAACGATCTAGGAATACGAATCCCGCCTCTTCTGCTAATAGGCTAATAGGCTCTAATAGGCTAAAGCTAATAGATGGTAATCATTCCTTTTTCTACGAGGGTGCTGTCTTGAGAAAGCTCGAACTTATAGACCCCTTTTTTCTGAAAGTTCCGCTTATCGATAATCAGCGGAGAGCGGGTGATGCCCCGCATTTCCAAAACCTTCTTTTTCTCTCCATCGAAAAACTGCAATACATAAGGTTTGGTATTGGGCTTTGGAAGTTCCATATTGACATGGCCCGTGAAGGGGTTGGTATAGACATACTTGGACCGGATGTAGGTATAGGCGCTAAAAGCTTCGGCCGAAGGAATGGAGATCTTCAGCTTCTTTACGAGGTTTTTGAGGCTGTCATCCCGGGTTTTAGGAACCCCGATTTCGGGAGCGGAGGGCTCCACCTTAACCGAAGAGGCAAGTTTTTGCAAAGAGTCGTTGGGAGGAATCACCCCCTTTTGGGCGATGTCTAGGCTATCGACCACCAGGTTAAACCGGTTCGAATACCAGGTAAGGTCCGAATTAAAAATGATATAGAGCCGGTACCAGTTGTCCCCAGGCATGGGATGTCCATCAATAAAGGCCTGGGTTCCCTTCTTGAGGTCTTTGATGTACCCTAGGGTTGTATAGTTGAAGACACTATCCTGGGAGCGCTGAACCGCAATGGATTTCAAGCCATCGTACTGATTGGTCCAGCTCAGCACATTGATGCCTTTTTCGGTGACCCCCACAATATCAGGCAGGACTGGCTGAGCCCAAATATAGAAAGGGCTGGCCAGCATTAGAAAGGCGGCCAATACCCCTGATTTTCCGTATCGCGTTCTGAACATGGATTCAAACCTAAGAAAAAAAATCGATCGCCCCCTCGACCTTTATTCGCGGATTCCCCTCCAAAATTTATCGGCGGCTTCCCTGGGCTTTCCCCCCTACCGATCAAGGAGCAATCGGGGAAAATCGGGGAAGGGGAGGATTGCGGTTTTTTGCCCGTTTCTTTGTGTTTTCCGCAGAATATCCCTAGTTTGGCCCGAGATTTTAAGATTCCATGGGATTATTTCAAAGAAAGCCATTAAGCATACTTCTTCAAGAAGCAGGAGATTCAGAGAAAGGACTTAAAAAAACATTAACGGCCAAGTCCCTTGTTGCCCTAGGCATAGGCGCCATCATCGGCGCCGGACTTTTTTCCATCACCGGGATTGCGGCTGCCTTACACGCGGGGCCGGCCATTACCATATCTTTTATCATCGCGGCCGTTGGCTGCGCCTTTGCCGGGCTCTGTTATGCAGAGTTTTCCTCCATGATTCCGGTCGCGGGCAGCGCTTACACCTATTCCTTTGCCACCATGGGAGAATTCATAGCCTGGATCATTGGCTGGGATCTGGTCCTGGAGTATGCTGTCGGAGCCGCCACCGTATCCATTAGCTGGTCGCGATACTTGGTCAAGTTTTTGGAATACTATGATATTTATCTTTCTACGGCCTGGACGGCTTCTCCTAGCGAAGGAGGAATCATGAACATTCCCGCGGTTTTCATCGTCATGCTCATGTCCCTACTCCTCATTCGGGGGACCCAGGAGTCTGCATTCGTCAACGGCATCATTGTGATTCTAAAAGTGTCCATCGTCTTGGTATTCATAGCCTTGGGATGGCAATATATTCGCCCCGAGAATCTCAGCCCCTACATTCCGCCCAATACCGGCGAGTTTGGATCTTTTGGTTTTAGCGGGATCATTCGGGCGGCCGCCATTGTGTTCTTTGCTTACATCGGCTTTGATGCCGTATCGACGGCAGCTCAGGAAGCCAAAAACCCTAAAAGGGATATGCCCATTGGCATCCTCGTATCGCTGCTCATCTGTACCATTCTCTATATTCTCTTTGCCCATGTGATGACCGGGGTGGCGCATTATACAGACTTTGCAGGCCAAGACGGGATCGCGCCGGTTGCCGTGGCCATCGACAAAATGGGACATCCAGGGCCCGATGGAGCGATCATCCCCGATTACCCCTGGTTGAACAAAGCCATCATTTTGGCCATTCTAGCCGGTTATGCCTCCGTGATTTTGGTCATGCTCATGGGACAATCCCGGGTCTTTTTCTCGATGAGCCGCGACGGGCTGGTCCCCAAGGTGTTTTCCCAAATCCACGATACCTTCCGGACCCCTGCGCGCAACAACTTTCTGTTCATGCTCCTGGTGAGCAGTTTTGCCGCCTTTGTTCCAGCAGGGGTCGTCGGGGAAATGACAAGCATCGGAACCCTCTTTGCATTCATCTTGGTATGCATCGGGGTCCTCATCCTAAGGGCCAAAATACCGGATGCCCCCCGGGGATTCCGAACTCCCCTGGTTCCCTTGATCCCCATTCTGGGCGTCATAACCTGCCTGTTCATGATGGTATTTCTGCCCCTGGATACCTGGATCCGGCTGATCGTCTGGATGATGATTGGATTCGATATTTATGCTTTTTATGGCATGAAACATTCCAAACTCAATGCCGGAACTTTCAGTCCCCAGAGCTATCGCACGGTTGCCTGGACAGGGATTCTGTCCGCCGCCTTGCTGATTGGGGTGGCCATCAAACATCATATAGACACCCTGGGGCATGATACCATACTTTATTATTTCTCCCTATCCTTCGCCGTGGTGCATCTGTTTATTTATATCTACGTGGGGATGATGGGCAGAAAAGCAGCCCGTTAAAAGCGGGTCCGGCCTGCTTCGGCGAACCGAGGGAGGCCGGACCACAAATTGTTCCCCGGTCCGGTAGAATAAAAATAATTAGCTACATTTGACCGGTTTCATGAAGAACACAAAAAAAAACAATACCTACTAATCAATTCTACCTTTTATGGCATATGACGTAATCGTTATCGGCAGCGGCCCCGCCGGCTATGTAGCGGCCATCCGCGCCTCTCAACTGGGATTCAAAACCGCCATCGTTGAAAAAGAAAGTTTAGGCGGCATCTGTCTGAACTGGGGATGTATCCCAACCAAAGCCCTGCTCAAATCAGCGCAGGTCATGGAATACATCCAGCATGCCCAAAACTACGGTATTGAGGCCGCTGCGCCGAAGGCGGATTTTCCTGCCGTGATCAAGCGTAGCCGGGGCGTGGCGGATAAAATGAGCAAAGGTATTCAGTACTTGATGAAGAAAAACAAGATCGACGTCATCATGGGATTGGGAAAACTCAATGCCCAAAAAGAAGTCGAAGTACTGGATGGAGAAGGAAAAACCAAAAAATACTCCGCACCTCACATCATCCTAGCCACCGGAGCAAGATCCCGGGAACTTCCCAACTTGCCCATTGACGGCAAAAAGATCATCGGATACCGGGAAGCCATGAGCCTGCCCTCTCAACCCAAATCCATGATTGTCGTTGGCTCGGGAGCCATTGGCGTAGAGTTCGCCTATTTTTATCATAGCCTGGGAACCCAGGTCACTTTGGTGGAATACATGCCTCGGATTGTCCCGGTCGAAGATGAGGATATATCGAAGGAACTGGAAAAGATATATAAGAAGAAGGGCATGAAGATCATGACCAATGCTTCGGTAGAAAAAGTAGAGGGCAGCCCCAAGAAATTGAAGGCCACGGTAAAAACTAAAAACGGAGAGGAAGTCCTGGAAGCGGAAGTCGTACTTAGCGCCGTAGGTATATCAACCAATATCGAAAATCTAGGCCTGGAAGCCCTGAATATTAAGCAGGAAAAAGGCAAGATCATCGTGGACCCTTATTATAAGACCAGCGCAGAGGGCGTTTATGCCATTGGGGATATCACCCCTGGCCCGGCCCTGGCGCACGTGGGAATGAAAGAAGCCGTCATCTGTGTGGAAGCCATCGCGCAAAAAGAAGGCAAATTCCATGAGGTTCCTGAGACGCTCGATTATGGCAACATACCCGGATGTACCTACTGCTCCCCAGAAATTGCCTCCGTGGGCATGACGGAGAAAGCAGCCAAAGAGGCAGGCTACGAGATCAAAGTGGGAAAATTCCCCTTCTCGGCCTCCGGAAAGGCTTCGGCGGCCGGCGCCAACGAAGGCTTTGTGAAAGTGATTTTCGATGCCAAATACGGCGAATGGCTTGGCACCCATATGATCGGCGCCAACGTCACCGAAATCATCGCGCAAACCGTTGCCAGCCGGAAGCTTGAAACGACCTGGAAGGAACAGCTGGATACCATATTCCCCCACCCCACCATGAGTGAAGCGGTGAAGGATGCCATTGAAGTGGCCTTAGGAGAAGCCATCCATCTCTAGCGCCATCCACCCTCCTAGCGATTCAAGTTTTTGCGCCTCCTCTATGCTTTCGAGCTTTATTGAGGAGGCGCTTTCTTTTTCTTGAGCTTCTTGAGCCTTCCGATTCTCTAAAAGTTTAAGGAACTATAGCGTCCAGGATAGAGTATAGAATAGAATCACAGCGGGGACGGATTTGCAGACCGGCAGCACCGATGGGCCCAGATCCAGAACCGATCTGTCCGGGGAGAAGCCTTGCGGATCATCCAAAGATCAACCCAAGATGACCGATCAACCATGATTAACCCGTGATCAAACCAAGATCAAACCATGATCAAACTATGATGGAGCCCCATGACCGCCCGAGGCCCAGGACCTTTTTTTGCACCCACCGAAGGGGGCCGGCGCTTGCCAAGTCCTGACAAAAACCCTACATTTGAGCCTAAATTTGGTAAAATGGAAGCATGGAAATCCTATCTGGAATCGAATAAAGAGCGATTCCTCGAAGAGTTAAAGGAGCTGCTGCGTATTCCCTCAATTAGCGCAGACAGTCAATATAAAACCCAGGTGGCTCAATGTGCCGAGTTGGTTCGCGATCAGCTCAAATCTGCCGGCTGCGACCACGTGGAAATCTGCCCAACAGAAGGGCACCCCATTGTATATGGAGAAAAACAGGTCGACCCCCAAGCTCCAACGGTTCTGGTATATGGGCACTATGACGTGCAACCGCCCGATCCCATGGAACTTTGGACTTCCGGCCCTTTTGACCCCCAGGTTCGCGATGGAAAGATCTATGCACGGGGAGCCTGCGATGACAAAGGACAGTTCTTCATGCATGTGAAAGCCTTAGAGCTGATGACCCAAACCCAAACGCTGCCCTGCAACATCAAATTTATGATTGAGGGAGAAGAAGAAGTGGGCTCCGCCCATCTGGGTGCTTTCCTCGAAGCCAATAAAGAAAAGCTCAAGGCCGATATTGTACTGGTTTCCGACACATCCATGATTAGCATGGAAAACCCCTCGATCGAGACCGGCCTGCGCGGCCTGGCTTATATGGAAGTGGAAGTCATCGGTCCTAACCGCGATCTTCACAGCGGCGTTTACGGCGGTGCCGTGGGAAATCCCGCGACCATCCTTTGCCAAATGATTGCTTCCCTCCATGACGAGAACAACCGGATAACCATCCCCGGATTCTATGATAAAGTAGAAAACCTCTCGGAAGAAGCCCGAAAGGCGCTCAATGAGGCACCTTTTGACGAGGAGGCGTATAAAGCAGATCTAGGTGTGGAGGGGCTCTGGGGAGAAAAAGGGTTTACGCCGCTGGAACATACGGGCATACGGCCGACCTTGGATGTTAATGGTATCTGGGGTGGATACATCGGTGAAGGGGCCAAAACCGTGCTGCCCTCGGTGGCCCGGGCGAAGATTTCCATGCGGCTGGTTCCCAACCAAAACTCGACAGAGATCGCCGAATTATTCAAGCAGCATTTTGAGTCTTTGGCTCCCCAATCCGTTCAGGTCAAAGTATCCACCCATCACGGGGGAGAACCGGTCGTAACGCCAACGGATTCCGTGGCTTATCAGGCTGCAGCCAAAGCCATTGAAACCAGTTTTGGAAAGAAAGCCATCCCCACCCGCGGAGGAGGAAGCATACCCATCGTTTCCCTATTCGAATCGGTGCTGGGACTTAAAACGGTGCTTTTCGGCTTCGGGCTGGATAGCGACAACATTCACTCCCCCAATGAGAAATTTGACTTGTTCAATTTCTATAAGGGCATTGAGACCTTGCCATACTTCCATAAGTATTTCAGGGAGATGTCAGAAAATCCTTCCTAATCCACTTTCTCATTTCGATTAATTCTTTATCTTAACGTCCAAATTGCTGCGATCCATGAGAAAGTTCACCCTATCCTTGCTGACAGCTGCGCTCACCCTGGGCACCTTTGCGCTATGTACGTCGAGCTCTTGCTTAAAAGACCCCTGCATCGACGAAACCATTCGGGCAAGGCATATGAATGATATATGCCCCGAGGACTGCCCTGGCGTCATCGGCTGTGATGGCAAACTCTATTGCAATCTCTGCGAAGCCAACCGCAATGGGGTATCTTGGATAAAATAATACCGATATCGGTTCGGAGGTGAAAAGGCTTGGAAATGGAGAACTTCCTCTCCATCGGGACTTTTCAGTAACCTGAGTTTAGCGAGGGCAGCGTTCAAACCGCCCTCGCTTTTCTTTTCCCCAGGCGTTTCAGGATTTTTTGGGCCGCAAGTCTCCTCGCTTTGGGTCGCAGGCGGCAAGCCTCGCCGCATTTTGATTTGCAGGTAATTCGGTATTTTTATACCCTCATGCAGGAAAACAAAACAAAGGCAAAAGCAGAAGCGGTTAAACCCCGCATCACCATCGCCATCGACGGTTACTCGTCCTGTGGAAAAAGCACCCTGGCCCGACAACTTGCCGACTCCCTGGATTATCTCTATATCGACAGCGGCGCCATGTACCGGGCCATCACCCTGTATTTCCTTCATCACCAGGTACGTTTTGACCAAAAGGAGGAAGTCCTCCAGGCCTTGAAAAACATCCAGATCGAATTCGCACCCAACCCTAAAACCAAGAAGTCTGAAATCTATTTGAATGGGGAAAATGTAGAGCGCCAAATCCGTGACATGATCGTCGCAGAAAAAGTATCTTCCGTGGCGGCCATTAGGGAAGTCCGCGATTTTGCCGTGGAGCGACAGCGAGAATTGGGAAAGTCCAAAGGCATCGTCATGGACGGCCGAGATATTGGAACCGTCGTATTTCCGGAAGCGGAGTTGAAAATCTTTATGACCGCCGATCCAGAGGTGCGGGTTACGCGGCGCTACGATGAAGTGCAAGGCGCCGACCAGCAGATAACGGTCGAGGAAGTGCGAAGAAATCTTCAGGTCCGTGATTTTATGGATAGTCACCGCGAAGAAAGTCCTTTGGTTCGGGCGAACGATGCGCGCATACTCGACAACAGCCAACTCAACAAAGAAGAACAGTTAAACCTCGTTCTAGGCTGGATTCATGAGCGATGCGCAGAGGCGAGCGGGGAAACAAATGCCCCATCCAAGCCCTCTGCTTCTCCCCAGGTTGATTAACCGCAAATCTTCCCATCGAAATTCCCATAGAAATTTTGGCTCCCAGCCTATCCCACCCCGCTTATGACCAACAAAGAGATTGCCCAACAGTTCAAGCTGATGTCCAAGTTGCTGGAAGTTCATCAGCAAGATGCGTTTCGCGCGAAATCCTACAGCATTGCCGCCTATCACATCGAGCAACTCCCGCAGCAGGCCTCCGATATGGATCCGGATCTCCTGCTCCGCCAAAAGGGGATCGGCGCTAAAACGGGGGCGCGCATCCTGGAGATTCTGGAAACAGGCCAAACCATGTCCGTGCTCCAGGAATGGATCGACAAAACCCCTGCGGGCGTATTGGAAATGCTCGAGATTAAAGGTTTGGGCGCAAAAAAGATCGGACAAATCTGGAAGGAGATGGGCATTGAAACCCTCGGTGAGCTCGAATATGCCTGCCATGAGAACCGACTGCTGGACTACAAAGGTTTTGGCGCAAAAACTCAGGATTTAATACGGAAGGGCATTGCCTATTACCAGAAGAATCAGGGTTTGCATCTTTATGCGAGCGTTATTGCGGAGGGCAAGGTCGTCATGGAAAAACTCAGCCATCAATTTCCGGGTCATCGCTGGGAGTTTACAGGCGCCTTAAGGCGGCAAGCAGAAATCATTGCCATTCCCGAGATCCTCACCGATCTTCCCATAGAAACCTGGAGGCCATGGGTCGCCCAGGCCTCCCTGGAATTTGAGGAATGGGAAGACCAGGGCAGGTTGCGATTCTTTGAAGATGGTTTGATCTGGCATATCCATTTTGCCTCCCCAGAGACTTTTACCCACCGTTGGTGGCACACGACCGGAGACGAAGTCTTCCTCGCCTCCCTCCCTCCTTTCCCCCCCACGGCCCCCTGGAGGGACGAAAGTGAATACTTCGAGCAGCACCGGTTCGCCTTTATTCCGCCCGCCCTGCGGGAAGAATCCGCGCCTTATGCCGCCTACCTGAACGCGACGACGCCACCGCCTCTGATTGGCCCCAAGGACATTCGCGGCGTCATCCATACTCATACCCAATGGAGTGATGGCAGCCATCGCATCATCGAAATGGCCACCTATGCAAGGAATGCCGGCTACGAATACCTGGTTATTAGCGACCACTCCCGGTCGGCCACCTATGCCAAAGGACTTAATCTGGAAAGGCTAGCGGCGCAAATTCAGGAAATTGATGAGGTGAATGCTCTCCTCCATCCATTCGTCGTATTCAAAAGTATCGAGTCGGATATTCTCGGGGACGGCAGCTTGGACTATCCCGATGAAATCCTAGCAAAACTGGATCTGGTCATTGCCTCCATTCACAGCAATTTGAACATGTCAGAAGAACGGGCCATGGCACGGATTACCAAGGCCTTGGAAAACCCCTATACCACCATTCTGGGGCACCCCACGGGTAGGCTGCTGCTCAGTCGGCCGGGCTACCCCATAGACCATAAAGCCCTGATTGACCTCTGCGCCCAACACCAGGTCGTTTTAGAGCTGAATGCCCATCCAAAGCGATTGGATCTAGACTGGCGGTGGATACCTTATGCCCAAGAAAAAGGCGTCCTTCTATCGATCAACCCAGATGCCCATTCGACGGCAGGCATCCATGACCTTAACTACGGGGTGCTGGCGGCCCAGAAAGGTGGACTCAGCCCGCAAGGAAATCTGAGCAGTCTTTCCTTGGAGGATTTCAAGCAGTTTCTTGCCCATCATAGAGCGCGGCGCATGGCAAAAAAAAGTCCGCCGCTTCCCGCAAAGAATGCCTAAAGCAAAAGCATCGGCCAATAAATAAAACTGCCCCTAGACTTAAAAAAGCCGGGGCAGTCTGATTTGGGATAATCTGTCCATCAGCAACTTTGAAATCCATTTTCATTCTTCCTACCACAGGTAAGGAAGGGTTGCGCCAGTTGCGGACGAACCTGGTTTCGGACTAGAGTCCGAGTCCGCCGAGAAGACCACAAAGGGTGTTCAGCAGACCTGCTAATAAATCAAATAAGGAACCCATAGTTACTTTGATTTACAATGTTATCGCCTACTCTTTTGATCGGGTTTTCGGCTAATTCCCTGGTTCTTAACGAACGCGAATTCAAATATATTTGAATCCTTTCACTCTTGCAAGCTTTTAGGGGGATTTTTTTTACTCCTTTTATTAACATCTTGATAATCAACGGATATACCAGGGATTAAAATCTGATGAAAAACGAAATGGGCTTCCAAACTGCCGAATTCTGCCGAAACCGTCCATCCGATCTAAAACGAGTATGAGTTTATTTATCCCAAAGAAGAGTAACCTGGGTTTTGGTAAAAGATGCCACCGCTTCGCGACCCAGGCCAAAGAATCCGGTGATTTTCGAAAAACATCCCCTAATTTTGCATAGGTAGGGATAAGCCATGGGAAATTCGTAATTTAGGCTTTGTCGTCTTCACCCATCAATGTATGGACTATGAAAAACTATTACAAAATACTTGGCGTTCCTATGAGCGCTAATGCAGAAGAGCTCAAAGACGCCTACAAGGCACTCATTAAGCTCTACGACCCGCAGCTCCATGCCAATGACCGCTATTGCTATGAGCGCTACCAGAATATAACCATCGCTTACAATACGCTGATCAATCAGGATAAACGCAACGATTACGACCGAATCCTGCGCAGCATTCTAAGTCCCGCGGAATTAAGAGCTCTGCAAAGAGAACGAGAAGGCAGCCAGATCGCCGCGACGGCCCCGGCCGCCGCCACTGGCCCCGAAAAAGCATTCCAGGACGAAAAGACCCCAGTTCAGCCCTTATCACCAAGGCGCACCCCTCGTCCTTCCCAGCGTAAACCATTCCTTCGAGCGGCGGCTTCTCTGATTCTGTTGCTGGGATCCGGTTTCGCCATCTATACATGGATGGGAGACCGTGCGGATAACGGTTCCGCCCTGGCTTGGAATACTTGGAAAGCATCGGATGTTTCCCCAGCCATCGCCTCCGAAACCCAGGCCCAGCCTCAGATCCGCCCTGCGATGACCCAAAAAGCATTCAAGGAACCAGGCCAACCCAACCCAACCAAGGAATGGGCAACCGAATCCCTGGCCGGGGCCATCGATGAGTTGCCAACCCCCGCCTCCCATCTAGAGGCAGGGTCTGCAACAGCCAGCCCGAAATCGGGTGACATGGCCGAGGCGGCCTCCAAGAATCTGGCCCAAGCCGACCGGCAGAACCGAAATCCGGAGCATCCAGGCAAAAAGGCTCAGGAGTCTTTCGATGAATCCTACGCGGCGAAGTCTCCAAAGCCAGCCAAGGCGGCCATAGAACCCGCTGCAGCGACCCAGCCAACGACGGAAACTTTGGCAGCAGCAGAACCCAAAGTGGCTCCATGGCCGCTGGGAACTTCCCAGGTGGAAGTGCTAAAAAAACAGGGGACCCCTTCTACCATCGTACGCTATGGTGCCGATCAGGAAACCTGGCTTTATCTGGATGGGAGCATCCATTTCCGCAACGGCCGGATGATCTCCTATAACTCCGAACATCAGGGTACAGACTTTCGCCGCCCTCAGGTCGCTAACTAAAGGATGGAGGGTCCGTAAATCGGCCAGCATAGGCCCCAATCGACGATGAACCTGGCGGCAATAAGGCCGCATCCAAATAACCACGGCTCCCGATTAAAACCGGGGGCCTTTTTTTACTTACCCCTTCCTGGGCCATGTGGACCCCTGCGGCACGAATCTTCTATACGCATCGATTCTTCTGTTCCCAGATGTCCGCCCAGGAATCCTGCCACGTCTGCCCCACCTATTGCCCCACCTGCTCTATCTGCCTGCCCCCATAGAAGGAAGCCTCCTGACATTCTTGGAGCCATCGGAACCGCGTCGGACTGGGCCCCGGAATATCGATGGATTCCGGGACTGCATTCAGTCCTTAGGTCATGGAAGGCTTAGAAAGGTCCTTAGGTCATGGAAGGCTTAGTATGCCAAATTAGGCTTGACTGAATCGAGTAGGAAGCAGGGGATTAGTTCCCCTGCTGTCCTCTCACACCACCGTG
>CAZYEZ010000032.1:0-16940 GCA_964646775.1 uncultured Chitinophagaceae bacterium
CAAGGCGGCATGTACGAAGCCTGCGAAGCTCTAACTAGAGAACAAAGGACTCGACTGCTCGAAGAACTGCAATCGACCCCTCTCGTTCCTGTCCATCCCTATAATCCTGCTGATTACGTCCTAGATGTTGCGAAACGGGCCCTACTGCGTGCTGGATACGATTACGAGGAGATCAAAGCCGCCATCCATGGCGGCCATCAGTAGCCCGATCGATCAAGCGGCAGGGCGCGCTCCCAGCGCTTTGCAGAAACCCGAATTTCCAGAATACGAGATCCGCCTTTTTCCTCTAGACGGATTACCAACACCTCCGTGGGCAGCATATCTATGGTCGGCAAAGGCCTTACCCACCAGTGACGCTCCCCGGGCATAAGGCGAATCTCGGGATTCGAAGAAGGCAGCAAAGGGATCATCTCGGTTCCCGGCCGGCGCCGGCTCCGGGATTTACTTTTCCCCTCTACCATAAACTGAAAAGGAGCAAAACGCAGGGTTCGATAGGTTCGATTTCGGATCCAGCCCTTCAAATAATAGACTTCCCCATGCACATAGATTCCCTTCCATTGCAGATCAACCAGTCCTTTCCCGGTACGTACCGAAAACAAAGAAGGGCCGGGCTGCTTCAACCTTTCGATTATCCCGTTCACTTCGGCCTCTGTCCATCCATTTTCTCCAACAGGTACGGATTCGATAGCAGCAACTTTTGGCACCCTCCAGTTTAAGGTATCCGGCAGCGAGTCATAGCGGACTAAAAATGAATAAAATCCCCCTTCCGAAGTGATAACGGTCAACGTCGTTGTGGTCATCCCTTCCTTGCGGGCCTTTACGGCCAGAATATGCCGCATCTCGTCGTTGATCTGCGCCAGAAGATCTGCATGACCGAGATCGACGGACTGAATGGAGTGGTCGAAGAGCAGATGGGTTGTTTTATTCTCCGCTACAGCAATACCCATTGGTCTCAGCATCGTGTCCTGAGCATACGCGAAATGATAGAGCCCACAGACCCCTAGCAACCAACAAAAATATACGCCTCGTCTCATGGCCGCTGATTTTGATTTACCAAATACACCCGATATCGAGGGGGAAGGTCCAACCGCAGACTCCTTTCTCCCGGTCTAAACAACCGCTGAATGCTCCGTCCACCCTGATCTATGAGCGGCCAGCCTCTTTTCTGTGCCTCTCGCCCAGAAGCCTCCGCGGCCCACTGAGATGCGGAAGACACTTCCCGTTCCCGCTTAGGCACATAGAAGCCCTTTTGGCCATCCTGATCATAGAGTTCCAGTCGCACCGAAATAATCTGGTCTGCCCATCGAAGCGAATTAACCGTGAGCAGCAAACGATCATCTTGGCGCATGGCGCGCCCGAAAACGCGCAGCCCAGCGGGAAGTTCTTTCTCTTCTACCTTGATGGGAACCAACAATCTCAATCGCACCCAACTGCCTGGCTCGATTCGCTGGGCCTCATAGACTTCTGCGGCGATGGTATGACCAGCGGGAGCTGCGGCATCTTTTCGGGTCGTGAGGGTATGGAATCCCCCTTCTTCCTCCCAGCGATCATCGCGGTAGAATCCGCCAACCCTTGCGGATGGAGCCGCCCTTTCTACCGTATGTAGGCTCAAGGCCAATTCCCTTTCCTTGGCCGTATCGGTTGGAGGGTACTGCAAGTCATGAAGTTGCTGAACCGTCCGCTCAATCCGTTCCCATTTTGGATCCATAGATGCCGTTGCAGAAATCGAATTCCCATCCGGTAAAGGAGAACTCGGGGGGTCTTGATCTGGCAACAACATCGTCTGGTTGGGGCCTTGTATAAATAAGATGTTAGGTCGTCCATCGCTTCCATCCTCCCACGCCATTTTAGCTTGTCTGGTTAGATCATCCTTCGAAGAATTCGAAGGATGCAAAGGACTCAAAGGACTCAAAAGACCAGAAGGGTCTGTCTCCATCCTTGCCGCTTCTCCCACGGCGGTTCCGTCCGCCGGCTCCTTCCTTTCAAATTCCTCTTCCTGAATAGAAAAGGCTATGTCCCACGGTTCTCCGGCTAATTCCAATCCGTCTGGAGCGCGCTGCGACCGCAGGTTGACCACCAGTCCCGACTCTTCGGCAGGCAATGGATCCGGAAAATGAGGATTCATGGCCGAACCGCTTCTCAAGGCTGCATCCTGCCCTCCCGATCTCCACTGGGAGCGCATGAAAAACACAAGACCCAGCATCAAGACCAGGCACAGCAACCCATAACCCGCAGAGACAGGCCAATTTCTAATAAACTTCATGTTCCTTACCCATCCAAACCAGGATTTGCGGTGAATCCATCTAATCCTTGCCATCATCATTTAATAATTTTCTACCCCGCTACCCGCGGAGGGAATTCCAAAATGCTATAAGGAAGAATTAAGCGGCGACCTCTAGTCGCCCCCATCTCTTCCGCCTTTTATCATGTCTTCGTTTTCTATAATCCGCCAATCCCGAATCATCAAGCCATGCGGATTCTGTCGCGAGCGTCCCGTTTTTATTAGCTGGCCCTGAGTAACCAAGGACCGATACCGAGTTCCCGATAGTCGAATAATCTCAAGCCGACCATAAAAACGAAATGACAAACCCTGTTCATCATTCTCTAAGCGGAGACTATCCTGGCGCAGCCGCTGGCGAATCCGCAGGCGAATGAGGGTTCGATAATAATCTTGCTCCATAAGATTTCGGTACTCCCGACCTACCGATTCATCGCCCCACTGCAAAGCCCGCTGAACCTGAGCGTCGATTCGAGCCGCATCCGGCTCGAGATCAAAAAACATCTGGTGAAACCGCTCCAGTTGGTCCTCTGCTTCCACCATCTCATGCTGGGGTTCGGGCCATCGCCAGGCCGCAGCGGCTTGGCCCTCGGGGCCTAATACATATACCCACTCGCCTTGCTCGCGAATCAGGCGATATCCCTGCCATAAGGCGGCCATAGAAACCAGCAAGCTGAAACCCATGACCCAGCGGGTCTGCCTTCTCAGATGGAGGAATGCCTGATCCCAGACTTGGAATCGATCGGTAAAAAAATAAGGCACACCTCCCTCGTCCTTCAATTTCCTTTTCGGTTCCATCCCGCCAATGTTTGGGCGGCCCATTGGGTCGCCGGTCTATGAATCCAGCCTCCGGATCCCCAGGTAAGGAGATATCCACTGGCCGTCGGCACAAAGCCATAACTAACAATGCCCATAATCATAAATATCATATAGCCTAGATCAGAAGACGAGAACATGGCCGGGTCTCCGGCATTCAGCGCGGCAATATCCCTTAAGATCATCTGCTCTTGAATACGAGACAACATCGCGCCTAGGATATGGGAGACGGGAAGCCAGAGCGTAACATGGACATACTTCGTTATCCAGGCCACCACCGAATGCCCCATGCCATCGAAACAAGAAAAAGCGAAGACTAGAGGACCAAAAAGCGATAGAATCAATAGGTAAAAATTTCTAAGCAAATCAAGGCATAGAGAGGCGGCTAGAAATATCCATTCCAAAACCTCCCCCATGGCAGCTCGAAATGCAAGCCTAAGGTTCCAGGACGCCCTCTCCATTTGCATTTGCACCTGGGCTTGAATGCCGGCCCACCAGCCGCCCGAATTCTTAGGCTCCAGCTCATCTAATCCCGGCGCCCCGGGACCGAACCCTGAATGCGCTTCCTCCTGGGGAACCGTCTCCCATCTAATCCGCTTCACATGATCCAACTGTCTTTGCGCTTGCTCGGCAGCCTCCTGGGCTTCCCACGCTAAATCACCGGTAATATGAGTAAGCGGCTTTAGGATACCATTCATGAAATCCAGAACCTGAGGAAAAATCAGAATGCAAAATCCCAATACAAAAGGACGAGCCAACGCCAATAGGTCAACGGGCTGCGCGCGGGCAATGGAAGCCCAGACCCGAAAGCCTATAAACCACAGCGCTGCAAAGCCTGCCAAAAGCCGCGCATAGAAGATTAGTGGATCATATAATGGCAGCATATCTCTATGCAGGCTTTCAAGAACATCCTGAAACCCTGGCAAAGGCTGGGTTGCTGCCGCCACCTCTACAGCTGGGGCGAAACCAAACAGAATACCCCCCGTGGTAATTCCTATGTACCCCCTCCTACTCATTCTCTTCCCTTTTTCGCCGGTCATAAAATCGCTGATTTGCCTTGCGCAGGCCGTGCTCCCTTCTCTGCATCTCCGACTGCCACCAGATCTGTTCTTGATAATACCGGTATGCCTCCTCCCAATCTGTCACCCGTTGGCCGACCTGTAGAAGTTGCTCCCACCGGTGACCAGGGTCCATCCGCAAGACCCCCGGCTCCAGGAGTAAGTTCCAGGCATCGGCTTCCCAGGCCAAGCCCCTCAAAATCCGCTGCCGCTCTCCCTCCCATCCAAGCCCTTGGACGGACTCCTCGCCAAGCTGTAATCTGAGTCGGTCCATTCTTCGACCAATATGCAGGATCAATGGGTGGTCTCTTAAAGAAGGGTCTAATTCCCATGCTTCCTTTTCTTCTTTGGTGCGCATTCTCGTCTGCTCTCTATAGATGGCAATCAGCCGCTCATAGCTGACCTCCAACTTCTCATAATCTTTATACATAGCTTCCAGTTCTGCTTCCATCATCTGTAGGCGCTTCAGATTGCTGGATAAACGATCCAATCCATCCACCTGTCCCAGGCCGGGATAACCCAGACCTAAAAGCAGCACCACCGAAAAGAAAAGTTTGATATCCATCCCCTTCATGGCCTTCCAGATTTATACGGTTCTAAAAATTCAGCGTTCATTTTTCCCCGCCATGGTCTCTCCCACTGATAAAACCCCTGCTCAAACCTTGAAAAAGCAGCCATCCAGTGCCAGAAGGCCTGTCGGCTAAAATGGAAGGGGGCCGTCCCCGCCTTCTCCGATTCTAAATATTCCCCCCAGAGTCCTCGCCATTCCCGCAGCGCTCGTTCCCAGGCTTGAACCTCGCGGTTAAAGCGCCGCGCAGGCATTTTTTCGAGGTTCAGGTCTCCCATGCGGTGCTTCAATCCATAGCAAGAGGCCAGCATGAGGTCACAACGCTGCTGATTCCTTCGGATCCAAAGGCAAAAAACGGAATCGGCAAACCGGTCCTTTACCCCCTGTTGAAAGTCCTGCTTTCGCTTCAAAAACATCTGCTCTCCCTCCAGCCACTGGGCATGCCATAGCTGCAAAGCGTCACCCCTACCCATTAGCGCTAAGGGTCGAAGGGAAGGGCCAGCCCAATAGCCATGCAAAGCCATAGGCCAAGTCTGCGCCACTAACGTATTCGCCCCCATGAAAGCCTGTATAGTGATCCAGGTAGCAACGAGCCATTTACTAATCTTCATAACTCAATTGTTTTTAGGATCATTGGTCTGGGGGAAGCGATGGAACCAGGACTTCCCTGCCTGGTCTACCGCCTCCTGCTCGGCCTGTGCCAGCCAGGCCCTCAGCTCCCATTCCAGAATTTGATACTCTCTATATAATCCATCAAGACGCTGATGCAATGCATATACCGCTTCCATGCGTTGCCCATCGGTCCAATGAACGCCCTGCCGACCTTCCAAAATGCGGAACTCCACGGTCGCTTCCGCCGCTCGACTGCTCAAGCCTAGGAGGCGAGACTGAATAGTCTGTCGATACCTTCCTGTTATCCGTCGATCCCCTTGCAAGCAGGCAAGCAATTGCCGATGCTTATTAACCAAAGCTTCGAGGCGCAGCACGAGCGACTTGAACTGCATCGACTCCCTCATCTCCATTCTCCAGCTTGAAAGCGCCTCAAAACGCTGTCTTTCCAAAGACATATACTTTTCGCGCTCTTCTGCTACCATCGCAAGACTTTGCCGATGGAGCTCTTGCTCCCTATTTCGCTGGGCCCATTGAGCCAGCATAATCTGCGTCTGTTGAGATTCAATTTCTTCATTGAGCTGCCGAATGGCTGTCTGACTCAGCTCACGAATCAAATCAATAAACACCAGTTGCGCCCATCCGGAGGGACTGTAGCCAAGGAGGCTCAGTAATATGGACATCCTTAGTAAAAACCGCTTTTTCATCATCCAAAATTTTAAGGGGATTAAGTTCCCCCACTGTTCATCGAATTATTTTCCACGCGGGCCATCTCTTGCTGAATTGTTCCCGCCCGTCGGTCCGCGACCAACCGTTCAATGCCTTTTTGCAGGCTTCCATATTCTCTTTCATAAGCTTGAACCATTAGTTTTTCATTTTCTTCGGTCGTGTAGATGTAATACTCAGCCAGCGATACTTCAACGCGATAAACCCGAGACCATTGAGGCCCGAGCGCAATAAATACCTCTTTGTAAGCATCCCCAGGCTGGAGGCTTCGATTCAACGAGAGAATCTGTGTCTGATCCTTTGCCGACAAACCTAAAAGCCGGGCGATGGGCTTGAAATCATTGACATATTTTGACTGGTCTAGGATGATTCGGCAATCGCTATTCTGCAAAATGGCCTGATGAAGAATGGGCGAATGAATCAGATCTTCGATCTCCTGGGTCACGACAATGGCCTCTCCAAAATGTTTTCTGATCGTTTTAAACAGGTATTGCATATAAGCCGCCATACCTTGGCGGGCAATCGCTTTCCAGGCCTCTTCAATGAGCATAATCTTTCGCTCTCCTTTTTGGCTGCGCATCTTGGTTAGAAACACATCCATAATGATCAAAGTGACGAGACCGAAAAGCACCGGGTGATCTTTGACTCGATCCAGCTCGAAAACAAGAAATCGATGCTGAGACCAGTCTAATTGCTCCGTCGCGTTGAGAAGAAAATCCCATTCTCCCCCCTTGTAATAGGGACGCAAGACAAAGAGGAAATTTTGGACATCGAAATCTTTCTCTCGTACTTCCCCTTGCTGGGGATCGGAAAACCGCCGATCTACATATTCATAAAAGCGATCGAAACAGGGGAACTGCCCCTGAGTGGCCGGGTCCTGGTAAAACCCGGATACCAGCTCTGAAAGTGCGACGTATTCAGATCTATCCAGATCCTCCTGATTCTTTTTCCATAGGCAGCCCAGCAAATTCTTAAGCGATTCCAACTTGGCCGCGTCAGGAACTGCCTGTTTGCCCAGATAGAAGGGATTAAAGCCCATCGGACGATCCGGGTCATAGCAGAAGTAATAACCTTGGAGATACCGACAAAGCCCTTCATAGCTGTGGCCGACGTCAACTAAAACAATATGGGCACCTTGATCGTAATAGGCCCTCAGCATATGGTTGGTAAAAAATGATTTGCCCGAGCCGCTGGGGCCAAGGATGAACTTGTTTCGATTACGGACAAGTCCCTTTTCCATGGCTTCATCACTCAAGTCCAATCGAAAAGGAATGCCCTCTTTACGATCGGCCAGGCGTATCCCCTTTACGGGACTGGAGTCCCGGCTGCCCGTTTCCATATTAAAAAAGCACAGGGCAGCTTCCGCATGGATTTCAAATGTATCCTCCTTAGCCAGTGTGCCACCATTCCCAGGAAAACTGCATCCATACAACCTAGAAGCAGCCAGGGTCTCTTCCTGAGCTCGCACCCCCAGCTTGTGAAAGGCGGCAAGAACCTCCCGATGAAGCATATCCCATTGCCCTTGGGTGCTCCAGGCAATCAGGTTAAAGTGGGCTCGAACAGGCAAAAAATCCTTTTCCTGCGTATCCTTTACAAAAGCCTGCATGGCGTCCTGTGCCAGTCCGTTCCCCGCGGAGTATGCGCGGAGCGCTTCAAATCGACGCGCCCGGGATTCTAGCCTTTGAAGCTGTTCGGAAGCATCTCCAATATGTAAGAACTGATTATAAATATGCGAGACCGGAAGCAGTTGCCCTAAAGGCGACGCAAAACCCAAAGGATAGGGGTGCCCCTCTTGACTATAAGGCGGATAATCCCGGCAGGGCGCGCAGCGACCTGGCATTTGCTCTCCTTCCGTGAGACTAAAAAGCGCCAACCGCTGGGAGCCCAAGCTCAGTTCCGGACTAAACAGAAGATCTCTACCTATGCTCGCCTTCCCCCAGTCCCCAATACTCAGGTACTGTTCGATTAATCCAGGGCTGCCGGGTTGGCTCCAGATCTCCTCGGGCCTTAGGGCCCGCAGTTTGATCTCCGTCTGCTCTTCCATCCAATGCCGGAATCGATCACATTGATCCGTAAAAGGTTTGGGATCTTTGATTTCCGAGGCAGGCAAGGGACTTCGACGAAAGAACCCACGGCTGCCCAGTCCAGGCAAACGGGTGGATAATCGGCTAATAAACAAGAAACATCGGTGATCCAGAAATCGTCGCCCCTGAAAATGGCGAGCATTGGCATGGTCCAGTTCATCCTCGATGCGCCATGTTTTCCCCTTCCCATCCGGGCTTGAAGGCTCGGATCGCTGATCCATGCCAAGCCGGCCCAGACAGTACCAGTCCTGCTGATGAATCAAAGTCCCCTCATCGAAAAGCCGAATTCCCTGAGCCCAAGCCTTATGGAGACGCTGATAATCCTCCTGGGAAGAACTAAAAATTTCAGGAAGTTGAACCAAGTAACAAGCCGTAAGATCTCCGGACCGATTCATAAGATAATGGTCTTGTCCTCCTACCAAAGGCCACCAGTCTTCTCTTTTAGTTTGCGATTTCATCGGTTTAATAATTAAAAAGCGTTACAATGGATAGGTTTCGGCATGCATACCCTGGTCGCGAACTCCAAGCCGATTCGGATAGACATAAGATTCGGGCTTTACCGCCCGGAAGCCCCGAGGCTGTCGATCATGCATCCGGGAAAGCTTCCAGGTTTTTAGGCCCAGCGGACGGGAAAATGATTTTAGATTCTGGGTTCCAAGGATGGCCATCGCAGCTAAAACAGGGAAAAGGAAAAGGAAAGGGACGCCCAACCGATGCAGGACCCAGTATAGAAACACCAAGAATGAATAGAACACCAGAAGCATGGCTAGATAATACAAGGAATAGCCCTTGAACATCAACTCCTTTCCAAGCTCCCTGTAGATTCGATATGTAGGTACTTCCATCATGTCATGCTTTTTGACGGGTTGGTTCCCTTTCCTTCAACTAATTCAACTAAATGCTGCTTCATCAGGTTTTGATTACAATCCGAAAAACGAACGAATGACCGAAACCACCACGACGAGAAACACACAGCTTCCCAGCCAGGCAGCGGCAACCCGTGCCGTATCCGGATCTCCGGAATTCCATTTCTGGATCGAGTAGGCGCGCAAAACCCAACTTAAAATCGCGCCCCTCACAGAACCGGACTTAAGCGTCTCCGCTTATCCGGCTCTTCTTATTCTGTCGATTGCGGGCAAAAGGCCCGCTGAGGACACCCTTTCGACAAAGGGCCGACTCCGCAGTCCGCAGCGACCGATCAAGCATTCCCTGGAGGTTCAGGTTTCCCATGAGCAAATGGGCCTTCGGGCGCGACATGGTCGACTTACCCCGATACTTTGCCCGAACCCACTGAAGAATCTTGCGATCTACGGCTGCTCGAAGTTTGGCCCAAGATCTTGGATGCTGGGCGGCATATCGATGGTGCAGGTAGGCAATTCTGGGAGCCAGCACCTGCAAAAAAGTATGGAGATCCATGCCCAGCCACCGGCGATAGGGCCAATGCCGGATATCGCAGATCAACGCCTTCAATCGCCCCGGCTCCAAATCGATCACCCATTGCCCTGCTCCGGGCCGATTCGGGTTCGATCCATGATCCCAGCAAATTCTATAGTTCCCTAAAGCCAAGGAGGATGCATCGGTTCCTTGGGACCACTTCTGGAACTCAACCTTTAGACCCTCACTTTTTCCAGTTCGCTGCGCCCAGACGCCAACCTGAGCTTCCAGATTCCAGAGCTCAGACAGCTGGTCTGCTTTAATCCAGGCTTGAGACCCAGACCAAAGAACCGCTACCGATGGAGGGTATGGGCTCCGTTTAAAAGCATCCCAAAATCGCCTATGAGCCAGGCACTGCCCTATAAACCCTGGGGACGAAACCGCCTCGGTTTGCCAACGGGTCCAAGCAGTAAGGGCCCAGCCCGACAAATCCACCGCCTCCATGGGTTCCTTCCAAGTAAGCGAGCAGAGCCAACCTGGGCGAGACAAGGCAGCGAGAAAGGAAAGACGATGACCTTCCAGGACCCCTGGTCTAGAAACACCCAGGCTCGTCGCCCAATACCAACGCAAAAACTCGTCTTCCCATTCCTCCCGACTCATCGCTGCAAACCACGGGCTTTGCTTCCCTCCTGAAGCAGGAGGAAAATAAGCGCCCGATACCAAGCGACGCACAAGCCGATGACATCGCTTTACACGATCCTTATAGGTCTCCACCCACCAAGGCGGCTGAAAATCCCAGCCAAGGGTTTCAAACTGAAGGCGCTGATATACCAGGCCTACCATTCGTTTTTCAATCGACATTTCAGGTTTCATAGAATCTTCCAATGATTAAGTATCTACTTGTTGTTCTCTGATCCTGTTGAATAAGCCCATCCCTTTGCTCCAGCCCGGTTAAGGACCTTCCTTGCTACTACGGATGAGTCTGCCCTCCCCTGGCGCCTTGAAAGGCGAAAGGGAGTTCCCAGGTTCCTCGTCGCTGCCTGCAAATTCCTGAGGCCATCTCTATACCGGATGTCGCCGAAACACAACACAGGTTCCGCTTTCGGCCTATCCCAAGCTTGGTTTAGCAGCCTGGTTTTGACATCGATTTGTCTTTCGATACCTCTTCGATGATTCCTTGCGTCCTCTTGAATTTGCCCACCTGCGCCCGAAGGCGTTACACGTATTGCTTCCATATCCTTCTTTTTTTGGACATGTATACGGAGGTTTGAAACCCGGTCCTGTTCCCTTGATTTCGGGGGGCCTTCCCCCATCAGCGACGAAGCTTTGCCTGGCACACTAAACCTTGACGGCACCAATAAGGCCCAATAAGGCCCCTACGGCATATAAAAGGTCCGTTCCGGATTCAAAGTATTGTCGGACCATAACATTGGCTTCGTGCAGGCCGGCCCTTCCGTCCTGGGCGCGGGCTCCCATGGCCTGCACCATCCAGACGAGCAAAAACAGGGAAAACCTCTTCCATGGATTCTGTTTCATTGAAATTGATTTTTAGGGTGAACAATAAAAAAGTAGTCGGCGTCACGCTTTCTCATTTCCATGATCCTTCGGACTTTCTCCCAGGCGGCCTCCAGCAAAGGCAAGGGAAAGCTTTTCCCAGTGAGGCGCTGTCCTTCGGTTTGTAGATAGAAATTCAGAGCCCGCACAAAATCTGGATTCTCCAACCAGGTGTAATTGGAAAGTCTCCGCCCTATAGCCTCAAGCAATTCTTGATCAGAACAGGATTTTCCCTTTCCTGATATCAGCCCATAGATAAGTGAATCGGCCGTATCAACTAGGATCGGATCCACCTCCGCTTTAATCAATGAAGGTTGCGGTTTTGGTATGGTAGGAGGCGGCGAAGACGGCCGTTTCATTTGCCTCCGATACTGGTCCCAAAGCAGCCAATAACTCAGTCCCAAAAAGCAGAATAATACCAGTGCATTCGTAGAGAAAGTATCCGTGATCATGTCCCAGACTTTTTAAGGGTTTGAAAATGGGACAACAAATATCAGGTGACCATCCCCCAGGGTTTGGGTATACCTAGGTAGTGAAATGTTAAACCCTTCTAACGCCTTCTAGGAGCGGATCCCGCTTGTAAAAACCGAACAAGAAGAAAGCAAAACCCGATCTCAAAGGGCCATGGCGGCAAAAAACAGATCTTGGGAACCGAAAAAGCGCTCAAAGCTTGATTCTACGGTCCGCAGGACAGCTACCATTGGTATATAAAGCAGCTAGGGCATTTGAATACAACTGTGTACACATATAGGACCGTAAAATAGAATTGGAGGAGAAAGAGGCGTTCCTCAGTCGGTCCGCCTCAACTATGGAACGAATGGGTCCGCAAATGGTGTCATCAAAAGCCTTCTAGGTCTAAAAGGGTTGTTAGGGCTGCAAGGGCTGTAGGGGCTGTAGGGGCTGTAGGCAATAATTAGGGGCCCTGAAAACCTCGGCCCTTGCCTTTGGGCGGGCGAACGATCAGATGCTGCAAAGTAGGCGTCTCTTCTATCCGATCCAATTCCGTTGCGACCCAATGCTCTATGTCTTTTTTGATCCGCTGGTAGACCTTTGACACTTCTTCCTCTGCATGCTCTCTTAACTTAGGGTAAGGCGGTTTATACTGACCCTCCCGCTTGCGCCATTTTTTGGAATTTCGGATTCGCGCATGGAAAGCTTTCTGATCCATGGGACGGTCGGGATTATCCGACACAACCCCCACAAAGGTTCCCGACGATAATTGAGATATGACGGATACCGGTACGGCTCTATCCAATTGGTGGGACTGGTTCCAACTAAGACCGGACTCATGGACGGTATGACCCGTTCGGGGCTGATAAATCCTTCCCAATCTCTCCGAAACCTCCTTGGCGGTTTCGCCGCCAACCTGCCCACAAATTAAATTTCCCGCTACTTGAAGCACCACCTGAGCCTGTTCTCTCCCGTAGTCCCGGATAAGCTGACTCATATCCTGCATAGCCAAGCAAGTCGCCACCCGATTACTTCGGGCTGTCGCCATTAACTGGTCCATGCCGGGTACATAAACCGTTGGTAATTCATCCATGATCAAAGCACAAGGCAGCTTGTTTTTCTGGTTTACCTGCCGAATCATCCGGCTAATAAACAGAGATATCACGGCCCCATATATCTGCGTTTTGGTTGGATCATTCCCTAGACAAACAATCTTGGGCTCGTTTGGATGATTGATATCCAAGTTGAAGTCATCCCCACTGAGAAGAAAATACAAAGAGGGAGAATGAAGGCGGGCTAAAGAAATTCTCAAACTGGCCACCTGGCCTTCTAGCTGATCCACCGCCCCCGCCATATAAGCCTGAACAAAAGGATTGATTAGAGGCAGCAAATCTTCTTGCGTCCGCAATAAGGTAAAAAGGGTAGCATAAGGCTGTTGAATCAATTCAATGAGATGCGGAAGCGTGCAATAGCGGCCTCTTGCCTGGCATCTCAGATACCAGATCAAAGCCGTAAGCATCTGGATGGAAGATTCCACAAAAAAATCTCCTTGCTTCCGAATCCAGCTTCGATTCAGGGCTAGGAGAAGCGTATGTGCCGACTCTGCTGCATCACTGATTTCGTACAAAGTGTCCGGGGTCAGTGGATTAGACCTATAACTCCTGCTCGGGTCCGAAAACTGCAGCTGATAAAAGGCTGGGCGATCTTTATAGCGGTCTCCGTATTTCTGCCAGTAATAATAGGCGACGCTTGTCAAGTCGTCATATTTGAAGTCGTAGATGAACAGTGTAAAGCCCTTTTTAATATGCTGCCGTATTACCTCTCTTACGATGAAATAAGACTTTCCAGCGCCTGGAGATCCCATAATTAAAAGGCCCCTGAATGGATTCACAATATTAATCCAGCTCTTTCGTCGCCTGCCATGAAGCGTATATAAGGCGGGAAAATTCAAAGAGTAGGGGGTTTGGATTCGCTTTTCTTCCTGGATAAAGCTGGGCCGATCCGAAGGGTCTCGTTCGCGGTCGGGGAGGAACACGGGGACCATCCGACTCAAACGAAGTCCGCCGAAAAGAATCATTAAATATCCTATTGCACGCAGTCCAAAAACACTGCCATAAGGTAACCAGCCGACGATCTGGTCTGTCCGGTAGAAAAAAATCAATCCCCCAACGATCATAAATCCGAACATCCACTTGCCGCGCCGCTGGGATCGCCGGCCAGGTTGTCCTATTATAGAAATGATTCCTAAAATCAGGGCCAAATGAAGTAACCTGATATCGGCGTTTCCGTTAAACCGGCCCAGGGCCCGCTCCAAATGGGGGCCCAAATCAGGAATAAAGTTTTCAACGACCTCATAAAGATCTCCGTACAAGTATCCATGGAGCAGAATAAGCATAATCCCCATAGCTCGGGTCCAATCCATAATCCGATTAAGCTCCCGCCTGCTTTCCGTCCCACTCACTTTGGCCTCCGACTTGTTCCTTTTCCATAATAGGGATAAGAATCCTCGGCCGCCTTGGTTCGCTTTAACTTCCATTCATGGGCGCCCTCTTCTCCAAAGCCCTTCCCTTGGCCCGGGCTTTGAGAAACTCCTAATGCCATCCGGCGTTGCTTGCCCTGGGTCGGCAGCGCATACCTCGTCTCATGCGACCACTCCCCCCAGGCGGAAACAAAGGAATGATACTGCCATGCCTCGGGCAAATGATCCGGACCAAAGACCCGGCGTCGAATCATATCAACATAATATAAGTTAGGCTTGTCCTCTTTGTGCATCTGCACCCAACTTGTCAGTATACCTTCCTCTGCCAAACGAGATCTGAACTCCTCCCAGCCCTCGGGCATCTCTCCAAAAAACAGTTCTGGACTCTTGCCAAGCCGTGATTTGACTTTTTGCCTTTGATTTCGATGGGCTTCCATTTTCCGCTCTAAACTTGCGACAGAAGGACGCTGAGGGAGGCGAAACGCAGGCACGGGCACCCCGATCTGACGATCCTTATGGTCCATAAACGCATAAACCACGCCTTTGCGCTCATACATGGGTGTACCAGGCCGGCCGAATAGTGCTTTGACTCGATAGACCCCCAAAAGCGCATTCAACTCTTTTCGATCCTCAAAATGAAACTGAGGCAAGGTTTGATCGAGAATCTTCGATATTGAATACACCGTTTCCTCCCGCCCATACTGGCCCCGCTGGACGGCTGTCTCGGGACGCTTTCCCATGGCTATCGACTCGGAAGCAGGCATAAGTCCGTATTGGCCCTCCAGGCCGCGAAGCAACTCATTAACCTGTCCCAGTTTGATCTTCTCGTAAATCGACAAGAGCTTTCCCTGAAAATTCACGGTGGTCGTCAACAGATGGAGATGAGGAATGGCCATGTCCTCATGTACGTAGACTAGGTAAGGCTGTTTGCCGTATCCAAGCCCCTCCATAAACCCACGGCTCAAGGCCGCCATCACCACATCCTGGAGGCTTTCATCCCTGGTGAAACCAAGAAAAATATGCATTCCTTTTTTCTTCACACGTGGGTTTATCGCCGCCATCCACTCGAGGCGGTTGGCCTTGTCAGCGGGGAGCAATGACGCGGCTTCCAGGGGATAGTTTTCAGCGGTTAGCAATCGGGCGAGGCCCTGATTCACCTTCGTTTCATTGTAAATTACCGCTTTTCGTGGGCTGGTAATGAACCGTATTGTCGCAACCATTGATTACCGATTTTATGAATGAGTTCTATAATCTTCTTTTGATTTTCTTGGAGTCGAACCAGCAGCAAGACCAGCTTATCCGACTTAGCTTGCTTAGCAAAAATGGTGGATTCAGTTCCGGGGGCGGCCTCCCTCAATAAATCCACGACCGTTCGCCATTCGCTCTTTAATTCCAGCATTTCTTCTAATAATGCATCCCAGGATTCATTCACATAGAAGTAGCGAACCTTTCGGTTCAAAAGGATTCCCCGGATAAAGGCCACTTTGGCCTGTTTTTCAGGATTCCAACCCTGAAGCACCGAGGCCCATTCCTCTTCTCGCATCGTGATTTTCATTGAAATGGACTTCACCGGCGCCTTGGCTTTTAGATGGCTCTTGACTGGTTTCTCGTCCCCATTTTCTGTTCGATTGGAATTCATAGGAATCGTCTATAGGATTACTCATTGAAAAAATGACTTACTTATCTTCTCCCTCCAGTTGTTTCCTAAGCGCCTCCGACAATCGCTCCAGAAACCGATTTGACTGTTTTCGAAATCGCATATTCTGAAAACAACGATAGAAATTGCCTAAGGGCATCTGAAAAACAAGCTCAAACTGACTCATTAATTGGCGCAACCCTTGCTTACCATGATTTATGCTTCGGGTGAGATGCAGGGCATATACCAATTCAATCAGCGCCGACTTGGTATCCGTCCAGTATAAATGATTGGGCAAAGGATCTGACTCCGAAACCCGGCTGACCTCGGCCAGCCGGATCGCTTCTAAACAGTCCTCCAAATAATCATAGACCATTTCCAATGCATAATATCTGGATAACGGCTCCGTTCCTGGAGCGCTGAGGCGCGGGTCAACGTCGGGACGGTACCAAGGGGAGTATATATCGGGCTTGCCTTTGCGCGTAAAAAGAATCGCATCTTGGGAACAGTCCTTATCTTGAATATACTGATGAATGAACCGATAGGTTTCCAGTTCCCGACCAATCCGGTTTCGATGCTCCTGATAGTATTTCTCGGTGGACTCGATACCTTGCATGGGTTTATCGAACTCAATTCTGTACACTTCGTGGAAATAAAGGAAACGCTTATATACACTTGGATAGGATTCCTTGAAAAACTGAACTTCCCGTTCATGGCTAACAAAGGCATAATCCATCAGCCTTTTTTGGACCGCTTGCAAGGTTTCCAGGCATAATATAAGTCCCTGTCTTGCCATGCTGGCCTCTGCGAGTCCGCTGCGTTCCAGTTGTAGGAGCTTACGTTCCAGTTTGGCCAATTCTCTTTGAAACTCAAAAATCATGGTCGCTAAAAGTTTAATATCCAAGAATTCGGTTCCATACTTTAAGACCCTCTATAGAATGGGATCTACTCAAAGCTTAAGTGCATAACGCATATGAATTTACATTACTGTTTCAAATGCAATGATTTTCCTTCCGAAATCGTCCCTTCCTTCGGTTTCGTGTAAGTCGACCATGGGATCGTGTAAACTCGACCTTATTGAATAGGCTTCTGCAATGCCAATTCGATTCTATGAGCATAGGTAAAACAACGCGGAGGTTTCCTTTCTCACAACAAGCTTTTAACATTTGGATATGAGAAAGTTATGCTATCTTTGGTATGTGGGTTCATTTTTGTCATATCTAGGAAACCGGCGATCGTCTCTGGGCGGTCGACCGCATGCTGCTTTTAAGCAGGATGCGGAGGGTGGACATGGATTCTTCAAGAAAC
>CAZYEZ010000033.1:0-16836 GCA_964646775.1 uncultured Chitinophagaceae bacterium
TAGAGTCCAAAAGCCAAACCGGGTAGGAATTTCAACTTCATGGACAAACGCAGCTCTTCAAACTGAGGTTGCCTGACATGGATCCGCACATGGGCAGAGGTCCGCTCCTTCAGATACTCCGCGATGGCTTCCAAGGTATCCTGGTGAGTATAGGGCTTGCGGGGGTCGATATCCTGACGCTGCCGCAGATCCGGCAAAGGAATAAGGGTGACATTTCCGGGACACTGGGGATCGTAGTCGGCGCCTTCATAGCGGGTATGAGCTAAACATTTGACCCGATGAACTTCGGGGAATGCTTCCAATATGAGATGCTCATAATCCCAGACGGTAATGGCCCGGTCTTTATGACGAAGCCGCTCGCTAACCCTTTGCTGAAAGGCCGGAGCCGTTTCCGATCCGCGGCCCCCAAAACCTGGATAAGGCTGGGTTACCTTTCGAAGACTTGGCTGAGGCGTTCGGGCCCGAGTGATGGTCGAAGCAGGAAGCAGATCCACGGATTCAGATAGGGCTACCCCCTGGGTTTGCTCCTCGACTTCCAAGGCTTGGACATGCAGCCCCTGGAGCTTACATAGCGCCTCCGGAGCCTCGATGACGGCCGCCCGAATCCAAATTCCCGGTCCCTCAAAAAGCGTCTGCGCCCCCCCTGCATCTTCGGGCAAAATCAGCTCCACCAGACCGGCTCGAAGGCCGGCGCGGGTTTGATCTAGCACTTTGTCCCGAGGGAAAGGCTGCCAAGTATTCCCGCTTAGGTAAGACCAACGTAAATGATTCGCGGGCTTGGCCACTCTGGGGTCCGAGCTGCCCGGGGTATACTGAAATAAGATCGATAAAGATTCGCCGGGTTTTTGATCGAGGACCTGAATAAAAAAGGCCGATCGATGGGCAAGAAAGACTCCGGCTTCCTCTTCCCCAAACGATGGGATGAGGGTAGGGAGTTTTCCGGGTTCGTCCGACGGAGAAAGCGAAAGCGTTCCGAAAGGATAGAGGTGATATACCCGAATGGGGGCTTCGTTCTCCGTCGAGGCAGCAGCTGAAAAATCAATCCAGGATCGGGCGACATAGCTTAGGTAGAGGGAACGGAGACGAGGCATATAGGGTTCCTGAGGCTCATCCGACTTATCCATGGTCTTATTGGCCATCCCGATGAGGAAAAGCCGCAAGGCGCTCTGGTAGGCTTGAAATCCAAAGCCATCCTTTAAACGCAGACGCATGAACCCATTGGACTGATCTGCAGAAAACGCTTGCAAGGTTTGCGGATCTCGATGGATGGCGCCTTCCGGGATAGGTATCGCTTCGCCATCATTGAGGCGTTTCTCCGCCTTGTCTTTGAGAAACAGTTGGTAAGCTTTTTTTCCTACCGATCCGTAGTCCCATTTCCCATCGACCAGAAACTGCACCTCCGCTTTCGGAGCACCGCTGGTATAAGAGAGTCCGGAAAGCGAAGACGGGGCCTGGTCCCATTCGAGATCCACCCAGACCTCGGAACCTGGCTTCTGAAAGATCTCTGGGCTTCCTATAATCATTCCAGCCCCTTTTTCCGGCTGGGAACCAAAAGGTAAAAACGGCTTGGTGGGATCTAGATTCCCCTGATCGTTTAATAAAACCAATTGCTTGAGTCCATCCTGGCTATAGGCCGAAGCCTGACCCCCAGCGGAGACTTCTATCTCCATGCCCTTGACCCGAACCCCCTCTAAATCAGGGAAATCAGAGGGGCGGCTTCCGTCTCCATGGTCCAAGATCAGTTCCAGGACGGGCAGCGCTTGCGCCCCCTGCGAAGCCTCGGCTGCTATGCCGGGGGCAGAACCAGGAATCTGAAACCGGAATTCAATACATGGGTGATCGCCATGCTCGGGGCTTGTATGCGTCTTCGTCAAACTGGGAGAGGATAAATCCAGCCAGCCTTTTTTCGTGCTCACCCGAGCCAACCATTTGCTTCCCATCGGAAAATCAGAAAAGCCCGAAGCCAGCACAAAACGCAAGGCAATCTCCCTCTTTCCCTCTGCCAGATTCAGGTAATTGGACTGAACAGCAAAGCCGAGTCGGGCGAAAGGCATATTCACCGCCGTCACCGCCCCTTCTTTATAAGTTTTATTTACCAAAGGATGCCAGTCTTTGGTGGTGGCATCCAGGGGTTTGCCTAGCCCATCGAGAGAAGCGGTAACCGGGGCCGCAAACCAGCGACCGAAATGATCCTGCCCTTCCCAACGGTCCGCTTCTCCTCCTTGGTAAATCGAAGAAAAGGCGCCCAGTTTGGCTTGGGTGATCCATGTGGACCGCGTCGACCGAAACCATCGATCCCTTCCCTCCCTGTCCTTTCCACCCCAGAATTCCGTGCCGGCTTCCAGCTCCAAACGGTCTACAGGTCGGGCCAATTGAAGGACCAAATGAGCCCGATGGGGCAAGGCCTCTTTTTTTCCCAGACGCAGAACATCTTTATAGTAAAAGTCCAGGTGCGCCTGGCCCAGCGCCTGCAAGGCGCTGCGCTGATAGCGGCTCATGCGCAAAAAACTAAGAAAGAGCGCATAGTGGGGCCGATGGGGATAGGCAGAGGTAAGGGAAGCTTCCAATAGGGTTTCGGCTTCCGCGATGATCTGGGTAAAGGCCGCCAGAAACCGATCAAAAAGGTGGGTAAACAGATTATGTTGTACCGCGGCTCTTCCCTGCTCCATGGGGTCGGTTTCGCCAAGGAAAATTCTTGGATCGGCCCCTTTGGCTGCATAGCGCTCGGCCATAGATGGGAAGGGTGCATACCAAAGCGGGCTCCATGATTCATGAGCCATCAACAGGGAAAAGTCCTGCAAGTCGATGCCCAGGATTTGCTCAGAGGTCTGCGGCGTTTTTAGAGCGCCTTCCAAGGCTAAAGCCGCCTTGTAAAAACCCATGGCCATATCCAGGGTTTCAGCCAATCCATTCCGAATCCATGATTCCATGGTCTGGCGCAAGGGGTCGGAATCAGGAAGGTCGCCCATATACTGGTTAAACGCCCAGGCCTGGGTTCCCAGCCAAGCAAAGAGCTGAGCCATGGAAGCCCTGCGATCCTTGAGGCTGAAGGCCGCATCTTCGGCAGCAATTCGCCGCATAAGTTCACTTATCGCGGCACGGTAGCTGGCCACCGACTCAACGGCCAGGCGTCCGTACTGGGCAGATAGGTCGCGTTCAAAAAACGGCGCCCAGGTTCCCGCTTCTTTGCCATGCTGGTCATAGTACCGAATCCATGCGGAAAACCGGCGGGCAAAATCGACCCATTCCTTTAATCCCCGCTCATCGAGCGGGATGGAATCCGGCGAGGCGGCCTTCAGATAACGTTCGGTCTGAGCGCTGCCATTTCCGGACTTCTTGCGATATTGATAATTGGTTCCCATGTTAGCGTCCCATCCTATGGTTTGTTGTCAAGGCTCGCAGCTCGGTCGCCTCGCCGCGATAAAAAGGATATGTGAAATTGAATCTTGAATTGGTGGACCGTACCCGATAATCCAGTTCAATGAGGATTTTGCCCTCCCAGATTCCATCGGTTACCAGCCTGATCGATTCCAGATCAATGCGTGGCTCCCAGAATAAAATGGCCGTTCGGATCTTATCGATAATCAAAGTCTGGGTTCCCGTGTCAAGCTGTTCGAAAAGGAGTTCATCGAGATGGCAGCCATAACGGGGTTGCATCACCCTTTCTCCTGGACGCGTAGATAGCAGAATCTGTAAACTCCGCTCTATATCCTCCACCTGATCGGTCATTCTCACCCCCCCTTGATCCAAGTCGAACTGAGGCGGAAAACTCCATCCCCTTCCAATAAAATCGTCTTTAATCTGCTTTTTCATGGCCTATTCTTTTTCGGTTTATCCACCAATCAATACCGTAAAACATCCGGCAACCACCACCCCTCCATGCACCGTTGTATCCCCCATGCGGGCGGCCGGCATGCCCGCAATCATTACGGTCGAGGAGCCCAAGGCGATCTGGTCCATACCTCCGGCGCATATCAAGGAGTCTCCCTGCCGCGCCGCCGGCATGCCGCCGATCAAGACGGTCGGAGCCCCCGGAGGGATCACCGGCCCCCCGACATGAGGCACGGATCCGGAACTCATCGGACAAGTATGCATATCCCCTACTCTGGCTGCTGGTTTCATGGTTTTCTGTTTTTCATTTTCCGTTTATCATGCATGGAGCCTTGAACATCTCATAGATCAGTTGATCTGTACCATGGCCCCTTTTAATACCGTATTCCCCCCAGAGGAGAACTCCGCCGCCACCGAACCTTCCATACGGGCCTCCTTCCCGGCCTTCCCCTGAAAATCTCCCCCTGCATCTACCTTCACATGAAGCCCCGCTTCGATTTGAATATCATTTTTACTCTTTAGCTGAATGCCGTCCCCGTTCATGATGATTTGGTTACCGTGCTGGTCTTCTAAAAAAATGCCTTCGTCCGCCTCAGAAAAACGCAGTTGATTGCCCGAAGGCGTGCGAAAAATCAGTTCTTTGTTTTCATCATCAATGAGGTATTCTATGCCGCTTCTTGATCGATATCCCTTGCGATGATTATCATCTTGGGCTTCCCATGGCGGATTATGACGGGCCGAATGCAGGCTTCCCAAAACCACGGCATGACGGGGGTCCTCATGGATAAAGCCAACCACCACTTCGTCGCCAATCTCAGGACGCCAGGCCATCCCTCGATCCGCACCGGCATCGACCAGTCCTAGCCTTGCCCATATTCCTTCTTGGGAGGAATGGAAGAGGGGAAGCTGTACCTGAATGCGGTGATGATGCTGAGGATCTCCTTCCAGGGCCACCACGCGGCCCAGGTGAAGCCCGGAGGCGGGGGGTATCACCCCGCCGGCTGCGGGAGCCTGGACCTCGAAATCTTCCACGAACCAGCGCGGGGAGAGCCCGAACTCCAAGATGGTCCGCCATTGGCCCTTCTCCAAAACCTGCCCGACGGCTGAAACAAAAAGTTTTCCCTGAAACCGGTCTCCGACACCTAGGAGCTCCACGCATTGCCCGGGCTGAACGGCAGCGGTGCCGTCGATGGTCACCGTTCCGCGAATGCGAGCCAGTCGATGTTTGAGCAACCGGGCATCGACCCATTGTTGCAACTCCGGCTCTGAAAGGGAGGCGCCATGGCGAAGGGTTCCCTCGGGAACGCCAAGGTCCTGCGCTAAATCCCGACCCTGAAGATTTCCAGCCAGGGAAGCATCGGGCTCCTCGGCTTGACGGGAAGCGGTCTCCTGTTCCGCCGAATCCCAGGTTAGGGCTTTGAGTTCCGGCCACTGCCAGCGGGCATCAATCTGGGCGTCCAGCTCATGAACGGTTGCCCCAAACTGAATGCGAAGCACGGGCTCCTGAGCGAGATCGGGAGGGCCTACCACCAAACTGCGGCCTTCGGCCCGAACCAGATATCCATTGGCCTCGGCCCGACAAATCAGAAAATCCCAATCGCTGGCATCGTGCTGTACCATCTGCCCGTGCACCCAGTTCGTGGGCTCTACCTGGGCCTCCAGGCCATGACCCTGGATGATCTCCTCCATGATTTCGCTGTCGCTTCGATCAAGAAAATGTCGCGAAAGGTTAGCAAGCGTCATTAAACTGGCTGCGGCCCGACACTCCACCATCAGCACCGATCCCCGACCTCTTACTTTGACTTGGTGCCTCGTCACCCGACCTTCGAACAGTAAATGCTGCTCATCCCCATATCCCAGGTGCAAGGCGACTTCCCGACCTGGTGCAAAATAATCGGCAGAACTAAGTTCAAAAGTCTCCTGGGCCGCTTCTCCGTCTAATAGAATAAGTTGGGCAAAGGGAATCCGATTCAGTGCGGACTTTACCTGAACAGAGAGCAAATGGTAGGACCTGGGCACCGCCTCCCCATCTGAAACCAGGGTATAGTTTGCAATGCTTCGCGGTGATTGGGCGGGTATGGTCCTTTCATTCTGTGGCATGGATACTAGGATTTACTTAAAGGAGGCAAATAGAGCCATTGGCCCGACTCCAGCTGACGAAACTGATTGAGGCCATTGACCCGGGCCACTTCTAAATAATAACGGGGATCTCCATAGACCTGGTAGCAAATCCAGGGAAGCGACTCCCCTTCCTTGACTTCCCAGCGATGGGTCAGATCTGGAGATTGGGCATTTTCGGTGGCAACCCGCAGTTCATCTTCGATGCTGCCTTTGAAACCGGCCTTACAGACAGCCCGAATCGGGCTGCCGTCTGGGTTGAAAAGTTTGTAGGTAATGGTCAACGAATGGCAGCGACCTTTGAAGAGGAACGGCCCATAGACCAATTTAAAATGCCGGGGTTCATGGGAGGCGCTGTCATAGCCTAACAACATCTCTCGGAACGCCTCGACTTCATCGTGAACGCTGTCGCGAGGCTCCCCGTCGATAATGCCCGTCGCATCAAAAAGAAACTCAAACTGCATGTCCTCGGGTTTCTTCAGCACGAATTTCTGTTGACTGGCACTGGTTCCCTGTCCCTGACCGTCGTTGAATTCGACCTTATAGTCCAGCACATAACTTTCCGGATTAATCATCGCCTTGAACACTTCACCGACCTGATGTTCTTGCGCATAATCCGCATGGTTATATGCATAGATGCTCACTTTTTCCAACTTTCCTTCGGCCATTATCTTTCCTTTTTAGATTCCAGGATCGAAAAAACTTGTTCGATGCAGTCGGCCAACCATTCCGCACGCTGCGTCTCGGAAGCAGGCGGAGATGCATCGGGCGCCGAGGGCTCCGAATCGGTGCGGGACCCCACTTGAACACGTACTTCCAGTTCTCTGATTTCAACGGGCATAGCCTAAAATTTTTGACATTACTTAATCTTAAAATATTGATAACTCAACTCCAGGGTCTCCACGACGATGGCATTTTCTTGGGCATTAAAATCGGAGACGGTCCATTTCTTGGGCCAGGCCCGGGAGATCGTCCAAAGGCGGAGCGCTTCATGGGCTTCGTTAAGCAGGGATACCTGAAGATCCACCGGCTTGAACTTCCGATTCTCCAAAGCGTCCAAACACCAGTCTAAGACAGCGGAATCCGTAAGCATTCCCCGCTTCAGCACCAGGTCTGTAAACTGAGTACGGACCGGAAGGGTATGGGTAAAGCGGTTTTCCCCGCCTTCTTTGAAGGTCTCCGTCTCATAACTCATGGTCAGACCGGAGACCGACTGAAAACGCTGGTCGTTATCATTGCCTAGTCCTAAAAACTCCACTTTGAAATGGAAACCTACCGGGGGATAATAACCGCCGGCCTTATGTTTCAATACGGCCATATCTGCAGGATATTCATGAAAGCTTAATCAATCAGGGACAATCCTTCGTGGGCGAGTTCGAGGGTTTCGATGGCCACCTCGTTGCCGTCGCTTTTAAGGTCCGTGGCCTGTACTTTTACCGGAAAGGCATTCATCACTTTCCAGCTCATCACCGGCTCATGGTTTTCATTCAGGAGACTGATGATGAGATCTCTTCGTTCTACCTTATTTAGATTGACCGTTTTAATCCAAGTATAGTATTCTTTGTCCCCTTCAAAACTGCCCCGTTTCAGGGTGATGTTGCTGAACTTCTGAAGGCCTGGCATCTTCAGTTTCGAATAAATGGGGCTCGCGCCCTCCCGGTATTCGATGGGTTCGATCTGAATGTCTAAGCCCGTGACTTCCGTGAAGCCAATGCGGGTTCCTCCCCATTGTACGAGGAAATGAAATTTAGGAATTGGATAGGTTGCCATTGTGTTGATGATTTTTATTGGCCAAGAATTAATGAACTCGTCTTGATTTAGCTTTCTGCCATTTTATGGCTGAATCGCAGGATAATAAACTCAGCGGGACGGACCACGGCCATGCCTATTTCCACAATCATGCGACCTTCGAGAACGTCTAGCGCCGTCATGGTTTTGTTCAATCCCACGGAAACATAAAAGGCATGCTCGGGTTTGGCGCCTTGAAGGGCACCCTGACGCCAAAGCGTGGTCAGATAGTTTTCTAACATCCCCTGGACTTTCACCCAGGTATTGGCATCATTGGGTTCGAAGACAAAAGACTCGCTGGCTTTCTTGGTGCTTTCCTCTACCATATTGAAGAATCTCCGCACAGAAATGTAGCGCCATTCATTATCATTGCCCGCTAAAGTGCGCGCTCCCCAAATTAACACGCCCTTGCCCGTAAAGCTCCGGATGGCATTAATGGATTTTCCAGCTACCGGATCAATGTTGAGGTTTCCATTTTCCTCTTCGGTGATCCTCTTCGTCAATCCATTGACCAACTGAAGGCTGAGGTTAGCCGGTGCCTTCCATACACCGCGGGAGCTATCCACTTGCGCATAAACTCCGGATACGGCCGCACTAGGGGGAAGGATAACCCGCAGTTTCTCCACCTCTCTTTGAATGAGGTTTCGCTGCTCCTCGGTGATTTCTACCCAGGTTTTATCGGTGGGACTCTCGCCGGGGTCGGCAAAGTCCCCATCGTTTTCGTCGACCTGGATGGATAGGTCCAGATTGGTTGCTACCGAAAAATCATAGCGATAAGGAATGGAGGTCTTTAGGAATGGATGATAGGCAGCCCCGTAGCGGAGGTTGTTCATCCCAATTCCGGTGGTCCCGTCTCGGAGTGTAGATGGATCGTCTCCGTGACAATCCATAATCACGAATCGGTCCTGGAGGTCCGCCGCCTGAGCGAGCGCGGCATCGTGCAAATCATACATGTCTCCGGCTTGCAGATGAATAGCCTCCGGCATGAGAATTAAGGTCGGCTCATCATAGCGTCCGGCCATGATCAAACCGGCGTCGAAATCCTTCTTGGCCGGACTGCCGGTGATTTTCCCAATGGAGACCACATAGCAAGGTCCGCCGCCATTGGCAAAATACATTTGCATATGGTAATAAAGCTGAAACTTAGATGGGTTGGGCACCGATGCCTTCAAGATGCGATCCCGCAATTCTTTTTTGCCGGCCGTATAATGCTCCTTGATTTCCACCTTAATGACCTCGGGAGGGCAGGTCCCAAAATAGGTCTCGTATTCGAGCAATGATGTGATGCGAACAGCTTCGCAAACCGAGACTCCCTGGATGGTCTCTTCCGGGATTTCCTGGCCCTCCATTCCGCGTTTTTGGGTATAGCCTATAAAAATGGGAATGGCGGTTTCAACCTGAGCCACGGAGGGGGGAAATTTAGGGATTTCTTCAATGTAAACCCCTGGGGTTTTGTACTGGGTAGACATATTCTATTGGTTTTGGGTGAGTGAATAGTTTGGTATCATGGGCGCATACATAGAAAACTTGAATGGAGATCCATAGGAATCAATAGGATAAATAACGCTGCAGGCAGGTAATGGGCCTGCCTTCATGCATCATCTGGGTTAATGAGTAGGGAGAGGGCAAGCCCAAAGGACCAACCTGGCCCAGGCTGTTGGACTCGAGAAAAAACTCTCCTTGGGGACGTTCCCGAATCGGCAAAGGCAGTTCGGATAGAAACGAGGAGCCAGGCAACTGCTGGAAGACCACTTTGCTATCCTTCTCTTTGATGGCTGTTACTTCTGCGGAACGCGCGACAAAAAGATAATGAGCCGACTTGCTGCCAAAGTGCAAGCAGAACTCAGGCCCCTGCAACTTCCCTTCCGCCGTCAACAAGTTCCGGGAGACGTCTTCATGTCCCGAAGGATAGAGCGCCACGGCGCCCAGAAAGTCCCGCCCCGTCATCGATTCATCCCGATAGAGAAGCGTGGGCTCCCCGTTTACGACCAGCTGGCAGAGCCCGGAAATATTTCTCAAATCAAGCAGGATTTCCGAGGCCGGTTCGGGTAAGTTCAGGGAATGCAGGGGCGTGGCGGGAACATCAAAATCAAATCCCGTGGTCCCGGGGTAAAAAACCTGCCATTCAAACTGTTTGCCCAGGGCGACCGGATGCCGGTGCCATCCTGAGGCGGGAAGGACCATCAGGGGCTCGGCCATTCGCGGGCGGTCTCCCACCCATCTCCAAAACGTAGAATCTCCTGAAGGAGCGGGGCTCCCCGGCGCCGCGGGCCGGGTACATTCATACTGCCCTCCCGAAGCCCATACCTGATCTCCGGGCTCATAAGCTTTCCCCTCCTGGTGGGCCTGGGGCCAGACATGGAGGTAACGCTTATCGCCAATCGTCAACCCCTGATGGCTGGTGAAATAATATTTTCGACGGCCGTCAAACCCAGGCAAATGGGTCCAGGAGGCAAAATGAGGGTTGCGTATACGGAACTGAAATACCCAAGGCTTGGCATCAAACCAGGGCAGCCGTGGTTCGTCTTCCTCGTTGACGGGAGCAAGAAGGTATAGCGCGGAGCCGACCGACCGGTAGAGGATACCGGCGGCTTCCATGCGCATCCGGGATGATGGGATCGGCACCCATTCCAGGTCCCCGGAACGCTGGGTTTCATAGAAGTCATGCAGCACTTCCAATCGCGCCATGATCGCATATCTTCTCCTCATTCTGGCATCGATTTATGACGGTGAGGCAAATGGATGTCTAAAATGGGCTTACCTGGTGCCTGCCCTGGTCCTTCTTCGATGGTCACCTGTCTTACTTTGTAGAGGACGGAGGGCAGGTATTTTCCCCCTAGGGTACTCCAGAGGTGATTGATTTGCTCAAAATTCAGGGTATGCAACTCCACGACCAGCTTTTCAATTCCCGGGGCCAAACGAGGATGGCTCGTCTTCTCAAATACCGGCTGATGTTGAAAGAATTGAATCACATGCGACAACCACAATGGGTTATCCATATAGTTGGTACGATTAAAGGAAAAAAGAAGGTATAGGTTCAGATGTAAGGGAGGTCTTCTATACTGGATGCCGGTCTCCGTTCTTTGAAAGGGATGCGGGTCGCGGGAGAGGCGATCTTCTTCGACGTTCACCAATGTCAGAATGGCTTTATTGGAAAGTCCGGCCCCGGCACTTGCCTCCGCATCCATGGCCCGCGCTACGTTTCCCTGAACCAGATAAGGATCCGTGTTAATTCCGAGCTTAAGCACCAGATACTGGTTGACTTCCTCGGCGATAAACTTCAGCGTTTCGCTAATCATCGGTAAGACCGTTTTAACCGTCCTAGTCCGTTTTCATGGGCGAAGCTTTACCCGACTTTACTCTCTAGGCGCTCTGAGAGCCCCTTCATGATCCACTCGCTTTGGTACCAAAAACTAAGTCAAAAACTAGTTAGGTTGTTTCAAATGAATTGTTAACAAAGCTAAGGTATACTAAATCAGACTAAAATGCAAGAGGGTTCGCATAATTTCTTAAACCCTGATGCCGTCGACCTTTCACCTCAATGATCGGGATCAGAAACAGCAAGAAGCCTGATCGAGCGAAGGCTTTAGGGGCCTGAAAGGGCCGATCCATTCTGGGGCGTGAAGGCAGCTCTAGGGGTTTGGCAATCGGGCGGCCCGATCTTTTATAATGGGATCAAAAGGACCGTATTTATGCTGGGCTTCCGAAAAGGTATCCAGGTAAGGCCCCTGATCGTAGTCGATGGGCTTAGACTTCGGGTTGGGATAGGAAGGTACGGCAGCGTCCCCCGAAGGCCTCGGCTTATCCCAAGCATTAATAAAGGCCGCTACATCGATGGCTTCTTCGTCCGTGAGCACCGGCTTGTCCCAGTGTGCCGTTTCGTAGGGCATATTGGCTTTGATAAACGCCGCCGCCAGGGTTACCCGATGCATGCTCGACCCCGACTGATAGGAGTCCATGCCCCATAGCGGTGGATAGGCATATTCTTTCCCATCCGCCTTTAACATGCCTTCTCCGTCCGCACCATGGCATACCTGACAATGCTGGATATAGACCCGGGCTCCCTGATCGAGATCTGCGGGGCGATCTGGATAATCGATGGAGACGTGACCAAATCCGTGGGCCCGTTTACCCGGCTGATGATTTTGACCCAGCCACTGGATATAGGTACTGATGGCCAATATCTCCCGGGAGTCCATGGGAAGCGGACGCCCGCTGTGAGGACGTTCAACACAGTTATTAATTCTTTCCTTGAGGCTGAGTATGCGATCTTCCCTCCCTCTATATTGGGGGTAGCGAGCAAAGGTTTCATAGAAACTTAATCCAAAAGGACGGGTTCCCGCATCCAGATGACAGTTTCCGCAATTCATGCGATTGCCCAGATAGGTGCCAACCAGGCCTTCTGGGCCTAGGTAGTAATGCGTGCGTACGATCAAATCTCGTCCATAGCGTACCAAATCCCCGTACTCATTATTGGGTAAATCAGCCGTATCCGGGACAGAATACAACACCTTCTGATCTTCGGTACCGGTTTCTCCACCCTTACAGGCGGACAGCGAAAAAAAGACCAGCAAAAGCCAAAAAACTTTATTTAGATTCGGACCTATGTTTGCTCGATTCATCATAATCACCTTCCTTTTCACGGCCTCGGTTTTTACCCAGGCATGGGGACAGTCTTCCGAGGCCCGACCCCAAGGTCCCATTCCTTACCGCCTGGCCGGTTTTCAATTTCCTGCTCATCCGAAAGCCAAATTTTATCGCCTGGAAATTGCCTCGGGACATTGGACCGCCCGGGATTCTTTTGAAAAATATCGGCTCAAAGATACCATCCTCGCGACAAATCGGAGTCGTGAAGTTCTTCCCCGTTTCGGCCAGGACTATACCTGGACTTATACGGCCCTAGGAAAGCGTAACACGGTTTTATCTCGCGGCCCATGGATCCACACCCAAACCATGTATCATCCGATCATTGATACGAGTTTACAGCGCCTGGAGGTCCGGACTCCGGATACCATCCATCAGGACCTTTATGTATTTGCCGATGAAATCGGCGTTCTCTATGACCAGCAGGGCTCGCCCCTCTGGTTTCTTCCCCCTTGGCCTGAGGAATCAAAGCTGGGAAATCGCTCCCTGCGTGACCTCAAGCCCACGCACCGGGGAAGTCTCACGGGCTTGAACACGCAGGGCGCCTACGAGATCAGCTATGAAGGCGAAGTCCTTTGGAAGGCCCCCACGCTCGACAGCTCAGAAGGTGTCCATAAAAACCGCTACCATCACCAAATGGATCTTCTACCCAACGGTCACTATATGGTCTTGGGAGAAGAGCGGGTATGGATCCGGCTCGAAGACACCACCGGGACCTGGGAGTCTTATACTCCCTCGCCGGCCCAGGAGATCGAAAAGCGCGCCGATGGATTGTACAAACGATTCCTATGTGGAACGGTGATCGAGTATGACCCTCAGGGAGTTCCGGTCTGGACATGGAGTTCGGCCGATTACTTCCGCGAGCAGGTGCATGTATTCAACCCGGAGCTGCAGAATCCGATTCCAGCCGCCAAAGCGCATTTAAATGGATTCTTTTTTGACGAAACCCATGGATCGATTTATTTGAGTTTCCGGGATCTTTCCCGAATCCTTCAAATCGCCTACCCATCCCAAACCTTGATACGCTCCCTGGGCGCACAGCCCCAGGTGCAGAAAACGCGAGGGGATCGATTCCGAGTAAGGTCCGCCCCCGCCCTAGAAAACACCCCTTTTCTGGCCCAGCATCATCCCCAGGTCTCCCCTTCGGGCATCCTTTCCCTGTTTAATAACCGCAACCACCTGGGAGACGGTGGACCGCGGATGCCGCCGCCTTCAGAGATCACCCTTTTTCAGATTCCCAAAGCCTCCAACCAAGCCCTGCATACGCTATGGACCTTCTCTTGCGATATCGACTCCCTGGCCCCAGCCTTTACCCGCAGAGGAGGGAGTGTGTATACCCTTCCGGACCAAAGCCTGCTGGTCTGTATGGGCAATGCAGGGCGGATATTCATCGTCGATGGGGAAAAGCAAATCCAATGGAATGCCATCCCTTTTCGTCGCTCGAGTCCCGATGAGCCCTGGCGCATAACGCCCTTATACCGTACCAGCTTCCTCTATGGGGCCTCTGCCATAGATGCCTTAATATTCAGTCCGCCGTCCACGGATAAGAAACCCTGAGTTTCGGGCGGATTGGTGGGTTCTGCCTATATTCGCGAACCGGCCTTCGGGCCTGAAAAGGACGACTAAATGAATCCTAACTTCCATGAGAATCGATATTATCTCGGTGGTTCCCGCCCTACTTGATAGCCCGCTTAACCATTCTATTCTGAAAAGGGCTCAGGAAAAAGGGCTGCTGCATGTGGAGGTGCATAACCTCAGAGATTATACCCCTTATAAACACGGGCAGGTGGATGACTATGCTTTTGGGGGAGGCGCGGGCATGGTGCTGATGCCCGAGCCTCTGGCTCGGGCCATCGAAGCCCTGCAAGCGGAAAGAACCTATGATGAAGTAATATTTCTGAGCCCAGACGGGCAGCGTTTCGACCAAAAAACCGCCAACTTCCTCTCCCTGAAGGAAAACCTCCTGATCCTATGCGGTCATTATAAAGGGATCGATGAAAGAATTCGGGAGCACTTTATAACCCGGGAGATCTCCATGGGTGATTTTGTACTCAGCGGCGGAGAACTCCCCGCCGCCGTTCTCGTCGACGCCATCGGAAGACTGATTCCCGGCGTCCTTAATGACGAGACCTCTGCGCTTACCGATTCATTTCAGGACGGGTACTTGGCCCCGCCCCTGTATACCCGTCCCGCCCAATTCAGGGGCTGGGATGTCCCCCCCGTCCTGCTTAGTGGCGACCCGAAAAAAGTCGCCGCCTGGCAATTTGAGGAGAGTTTGAAGCGCACCCGGGAAAGAAGGCCCGACTTATTGACCGATGAAGCCTCGGATGAAGAAAATTCATTTTGATTTCCCTAAGGAAACCTTTACCTTTGCCTTCCCAAAAAAGAACGAACCATGGAAGCGATAGCCTTTGTTCATGAACAAATGTCTCCCAAAAAAGAAATCCCCGAGTTTAAGGCCGGCGACAACGTGACGGTGAACTACCGTATTGTGGAGGGTACCAAAGAAAGGATTCAATCCTTTAAAGGAGATGTGTTAAAGCGGCAAGGCACGGGCCTGACCCAAACGTTTACCGTGCGTAAAATGTCCGATGGTGTCGGCGTTGAACGCCTCTTTCCCTTGTACTCACCTCATATCGAGTCCATAAAGGTTAACAAGCGGGGCCGTGTTCGCCGCGCCAAATTATTCTACCTTCGGGATCGTCAAGGCAAGGCGGCTCGGATCAAGGAAAGAAAATTCATTTCAAAAAAATAGAATCGGGATTATTCGGGTCCTCGCTGGCTGCCATGGACTTTGATTATTCGCGGACTATGGGTTGACTATTCATGCAATTCCTCTTGAATCGTCTTGATAGGCCTTGCGAAAAATCGATAAATCTTGATAAATCTCTCAAAGTCTTGATCAAAACCAGCGGGCACTAAAACCCTTCCCCATTCTGCTGACAATCGAGTAGGAAGGTAGGGATTATTTCCCTACCTGTCCTCTCACACCACCGTACGTACCGTTCAGTATACGGCGGTTCCTTAGTTTTCAACTCTAACCTGCCTATAGTAATCTGATAAGAACAAGTAGCCTGCTTTCCTCAGTCGTTCTATGGTTATGGGGGTATTAAGAATAGGGCTATTTGCTATGCGCCAGTAGCCTTTCCTCGTATTCGCCCATTCCCAGGCTTGGGGTTGCGGAACCCCAAGCTTGATCAGGTTGCTCCCTCTTGTCCTTATCCGTTTCCATTGTTTCCAAATGACCATCCGGAGCCGCCTTCGGTACCATTTATCAATTTCGGTGAGCAGTGTGTTCATATCTGCCAGTTTGAAGTACTGCATCCAACCGGTGATGTATTGACGCAGGGCTTCCTTTCTTCGCTCATTTCCCCAGCCATTGCTGCGAGACGTCAGCTCTTTAATCCTCGCTTTCATCTTCGCTATGCTGACTGGATGTACTCGCAGCCGACCGACTCCCTTCCATCGGTAAAAGGAATATCCCAAAAACCTGATTTGGGAAATGGTCGCTATTCGGCTCTTTTCCCTGTTCACCTTTAAATACAGCTTATTCTCTATAAATAGAATAATGTTTCGTAAGGTGCGTTGGGCACTGCGCTTGCTTTTGCAAAAGATGATCACATCGTCTGCATAGCGTACGAACTTGTGCCCTCTACTTTCCAGTTCGTTGTCCAGCTCGTTGAGCATCACGTTGCTTAAAAGCGGGCTTAATGGCCCTCCTTGTGGCACGCCACGCTCATTGGGTTCGTATTCCTTTCCTATCTGGATGCCCGCTCTCAAATACTTGTGTATCAGAGATAGAACACGGCCATCCTTAATGGTACGGGACAGTACCTCTATCAGCTTGCTTTGGTTTACCGTGTCGAAGAACTTTTCCAAATCCATGTCAACGGCATACTTGTAGCCTTCCGTGATGTACTGGCGGCATTTACGAAGTGCCCCATGGGCACTTCGTTTCGGCCTAAACCCATAACTGTGTTCTGAAAACTGTCGTTCGTAGATGGGGACGAGTACTTGGGATATGGCTTGTTGGATAACCCTGTCCACTACCGTGGGTATGCCCAGCAAACGTTTACCCCCGTTCTCTTTGGGTATCACTACCCTCCGTACCGGGTTTGGGCAGTATTTGCCCTTTAGTATGGACCCAATGAGTTCAGTCCTGTGTTCAACAAGATAATCTTTCAAAGATTCGACCTCCATCTTGTCAACACCTCCGGCTCCCTTGTTGCGCCTTACTTGCAAGTAGGCCGCGTTCAAGTTCGACGGGGATACGATGAACTCCAACAGTCCGTACGATGACAGGTTATTGCTCGTGAGGTTGTTTTCCGTCATCCACATAAAAGTCTGCCCTCCCACGTAGCCTTCGGATGCCGTCCTATCTTTCCGTGGGCAGGTCTCTGGTCGTCCAAAGATTTTCTGCATTCTTCCCTTCATCTGGTAACTTTCATTTACTAC